>VFFT01000001.1 GCA_009392775.1 SAR202 cluster bacterium
GGCAGACCCTGTTTCTACTTGAGTCCATGATATCTTGGAATTCCGCCCGGCCGCCTTACCTCGCTTGGTCACAAAATTGTAAACACCACCGTTTCCTTCCTTGTCGCCGGGAAACCAGTTTTGAAGTGTAGAGTATTTAATCTCAGCATCATCCAAAGCGACCAACTCAACAACCGCAGCGTGTAATTGAGTTGACTTACGCATAGGAGCAGTACAACCTTCCAAGTAACTTACGTAACTAGAATCTTCAGCTACGATGAGTGTCCTCTCAAACTGCCCTGACTCTTCTGCATTTATCCTAAAGTAAGTCATCAGCTCGATTGGGCACCTAACTCCTTTAGGAATATAAGCAAAGGACCCATCGCTGAATACCGCGGAGTTCAGACTAGCATAAAAATTGTCAGTATAAGGCACAACAGATCCGAGATATTTCCTCACAAGGTCAGGATGATTCTTTACTGCTTCACTCATGGAACAGAATATAATACCTGACTTCTCAAGCATATCCTGATAGGTAGTAGCTACTGATACACTGTCTAATACTGCATCAACTGCAACACCAGTCATCTTCTTTTGTTCGTCCAGTGGTATGCCTAATTTATTAAAAGCCTCTATCAGTTCAGGGTCGACCTCATCCAAACTTTTAGGACCATCTTCCTTCACTTTAGGGGCTGCGTAATAATGAATATTCTGAAAATCAATTGTTGGATGATGGAGATTGGCCCAGGCAGGCTCTTCAAAATTTAGACGCATCCAATGTCGAAAGGCCTTCAATCGCCATTCTAACAGCCACTCCGGTTCTTCTTTCTTGGCTGATATTAACCGGACAATATCTTCATTCAGACCTTTAGGTGCAGCATCTTCTTCTATGTCAATCGTAAATCCCCACTTGTAATCTGACGTTAATTCTTCTGATGAGGTATTACGAGATATTATTTTCTGGGTTGACATGTAAGTCCCTCCACTCGTAGCCAAGCGGTTATAAATTCCTATCCAATTGACTCCACAATTGTTGACCAATATAGTCAAGAATTAGACTAACATGGGCACAATACAGTGTCAATTGAACACGGCCCCTACTTACTTAAATAATGAGCCCACTAAGATATAGCAAACCTGATTTCAACCCTGGATTCTTTTGTTTATAATGACTGTCAGATAATCACAAAAATCTTAAGGTTAGGTTTCCAGGATATATCTCATGGATAACAAACGTGACATGCCTCTTGTATTGTGTGATAGTCACACCCATTTTGACCAATATGATGAATCTGAGATTCCACAGATACTGGATAGAGCCGTACAATCAGGGGTCAATGTCATCATCGCGGCAGGAACTACTGTTGAATCCACGAAAGCGTGTATATCATTATCGGAAACGTACGCTATGATATTTGCCGGAGTAGGAATACATCCCATGGAGTCACACCAGTTCTTAGATAGTGACACCTCTGAAGAGTTACATAACCTAGCTAAGTCCCACCCTGAGGTAGTCTGCATAAGTGAAGTCGGGCTAGATTTTCTGCCAAGTTCACCCGATCACAAGATTCAAGAGCAAGTTTTTCGAGAGCATATCAGGATAGCAATTGACCTAAATCTCCCAATCATTTTTCACTCACGTGAATCACACGACGACGTTTTACGGATTCTAAACGAGGAAGGGGCCTATAGAGTGGGCGGTGCTATGCATTATTTCCAGGGAGATTTGCGAACTGCAAAGCTAGCAATAGATTCGGGGTTTAAAATCTCGCTAGCCAGGCCTTTAACACGTCTTCCTGAACTTCAAGAAGTCGTAAAACACATTGCCATTGACGATATCGTGTTGGAAACAGACTGCTTCCCCCAGCCATTCAAGAAGTATCGTCATAACTGGACAGAGCCGAGACATTTAGTAGATATAGCACAAACACTGTCGGAATTGAAAAGAATTGACTTATCTGAGGCAGCCAGTATAACGACAAAAAACCTAAGGTCCCTTTTAAAGCTCACCGATAATAACGAGACCGAAGATGACTAGCAATAAAGAAGATTCGCAAGCGATACACTTACAAGGTGTATTTCAAGAGAGCATAAATCTTCACCATCTCTTTATTTTTTACGCGGTTGCCCGTACTGGAAGTTTTTCTAATGCGGCATCAATGCTTAATCTTACACAACCTGCAGTATCAATACAGATAAATGAGTTAGAGAGCTCTCTCGGAACCACACTCCTTCATCGAAAACAACGGAAATTGCAAATAACAGACACGGGCGAGATTGTATTAAAGTACGCTCAGCAAATTTTTACGTTGTCCGACGAGTTAATTTCAACACTCGATGAAATAAAAGGCCTAAAGTCTGGAGATTTAGTCCTGGGAGCAAGCACTACACCTGGCGAGTATGTCCTACCCATACTGGTAGGGGAGTTCCGCAAGATTCACCCTGGTATAACAATAGAAATAACCGTAGGTAACACCGAAGATATTATCCAGAAAATGTCCGAATATAAAATTGACCTTGCTATGGTCGGTGATTGCTCAAACGACTCTAATGAAGACCTAGAATTCGTGAAGTTCGTTACGGACGAAATAA
>VFFT01000002.1 GCA_009392775.1 SAR202 cluster bacterium
GGAGGTATTATGATGTTCCACGGATTGATGCGAGGCACGAATATATTTTATCGTGGATATGTTATTCACGAAGAAATAAAGGCAATTTCGTACACGATATATGGTGAAAGGCCTGTTAGGTCCGAAATAGCAAGAGTTGGGAGCTTCACGGGGGCTATGGAGTTGATTGATCAACAAGTATACGATAGCAGGCTGGTGAAGAGAGATTTGTGGGCTGAGATTTTCGATAGAAAAGATGTAGAGGTTTCTGTTCCGATCTAAACTGGTTACAGATCATATATTAACTAAAAAGCCCATCAAACGATGGGCTTTTTAGTTAATATATGATCTGTAAATATAGATTCAATATATGGGTGATTATGACGTATTCAAAAGGACCTCTACAGGATTTACATGTTGCTGACCTAAGTCATGTTGTTAGTACGGATATTCCAATCTGGCCACAAGATCCAGCCGTGCAAGTAAAGGAGTGTGCCAGTTTTGTAATAGAAGGATATGCTTTAAATGAATGGGTCTTGGGAGAACATGTCGGGACTCATATTAATGCTCCAAGTGCTTTTCTTCAATCTGGACCCACCATTGATCGATACGAAGGAGATTCTTTGATTAGTCCTGCCGTTTGCATAGACGTTCATGATCGCGTAAGCCACAATGCCAATTACTTACTAACCATGGCAGACCTGAAGGATTGGGAATATACCTTTGGATCAATTGAAGATGGGTCAGTAGTTCTGCTTAATACTGGATGGAGCGCTTATTGGGATGATCCTTCTAGATATATTTATGTGAGTAGAGACGGGGATATGACTTTTCCGGGGTTTAGTGAAGAAGCGACCAAATTTCTGATATCCGATAGGTCGATAAGAGGGGTGGGAATTGATAGTCCAGGGGTTGATGGTGGATCTAATTTAGACTATTCAATAAATAAGCTCGTCCTTTCGGAGAAGAGGATTGTATTAGAGAATCTGACTAATCTGTCAGTTTTGCCCCCGGTCGGTGTAAGCTTATCAATCGGTATAATAAAATTGAAGGGTGGGCACGGGAGTCCTGCATCCGTGATGGCGTATTATTAATAGGGGTGCAACTGCCAACAGTTGCACCCCTATTATGATTAAATGGTTGCTACACCAGCTGTGGCACATTCTTCATCTTGCTCACTGGTGCCGCCGCCGACGCCGCATGCGCCTTCGATATTTCCGTCGCGTATTATAGGGACTGCTCCTTGACCAAGAATCATGTGCCCTCCGGAGGCTTGCGCAACCCCGCTTGGAGTTGGCTCGTTAGCTCTAGCTTGCATGACCCCACTCGGACGTCCGAATGCTGAAGCGCCAACCGCTTTTCCTAGACTGCCATACGTGCTGGCCCAGATAGCACCATCCATCCTGTTAACAGCTATAGTTCTTCCACCGTTGTCTACAACTGACACGGTTATTTTTATATTAAGATTTTCTGCTTTAGCAATGGCAGCGTCCATGATTCTTTGTGCTTCCGAAAGTGTTATCGACATAATTTCTCCTATGGCTTGATTTCATTGGCACCTAATTGTAACTCAAAAATGTTTTGCTCTCAGCTTTTATAGGTACATAGGGACACGGTTAAAATAGACACCGTCGATGATATACTTTTCGGATGATGATACTAAGTGGAGAAATAATTGCTTACTAAGCGAATAATCCCGTGTTTGGACGTTGATGCAGGACGAGTCGTAAAAGGTACTAGCTTTATTGATATAAGGGATGCTGGAGACCCTGTAGAACTTGCAGCTCTTTATGACTCTGAGGGTGGAGACGAATTGGTATTTTTAGATATTACAGCTAGCTCAGATAATCGCAGAACTATGATTGATGTAGTTGAAAAGGTTTCAGAGCAGGTGTTTATCCCGTTGACTGTTGGGGGAGGCATTCGAACTGTAGACGATATGAGGGGATTATTACACGCTGGAGCGGACAAAATATCAGTTAATACAGCTGCTATAAATGATCCGACATTGGTATCTCGTGGCGCTAGCCAATTTGGGAATCAATGCATAGTAGTAGCTATAGATGTAAAACGCGTCGGTAGCATCGATAATAAACTGCTACCAGATTCAGAAATAGCGGTGACGGAGGATTCTATTTGGGAAGTGTTCACTCATGGAGGGCGTAACCCGACAGGTATAGACGCGGTCAAGTGGGCTGTTAAGGCCACTGAATTAGGAGCTGGTGAGATATTGTTGACTAGTATGGATGCCGATGGCCAGTTATCTGGTTATGATTTAGAGGTAACTAGTGCGGTATCACAATCAGTTAGTATTCCAGTGATAGCTAGCGGTGGAGCGGGGACGCTAGAGCACTTACATGAGGCTTTTACTACAGGCCAAGCAGATGCTGTTCTTGCGGCTAGCATATTTCATTTTGGTACGTACTCTATTGCACAGGCTAAAGGGTATTTACATGAATACGGTGTTTCGGTTCGGGTGTGAATCTTCCTGATTTGATTGTGTACGTTAAGGTTAGTTTATAAATGGGAAAGATAAAAGCTGTTGTATTTGATATGTTCAATACTCTAGTTGAAGATGGTGATAGCTATTGGGAGCAGACATTTGAACATATTGTAGAACGCCAAGGATTGGCTTTATCGGGGAAGGCGCTCCGACGAGAATGGTGTTTGATAGACGAACAATATAGAGCCAAACGAGGAGTTGTCGGTTGGCCATTTTACACATATCGGGAAGCTTGGGAAAAGAGTTTTCAGGTTGTTTACAGCAATATAGGCGCAAGCTGTAATGTAGGAGAATCCATAGAGGTTATTGTA
>VFFT01000003.1 GCA_009392775.1 SAR202 cluster bacterium
ACGTCTGCCCGCTCTCACCTCATAGCTGGCCTCGACCCGGGCTTCCCCACCCAGCACCAATCCAGGACCGAGACCGCCAACCAGAGCCCCCTTGAACAGCGAGAAAAAACCGCACTGAATCAAGTACTAGCAATTTGTCCGCATAAAGCTAACGAGCGACAAGGTCTGAGTAAATACAAAAGTAAATCTATCACAGAGCAATACACTAAGATATTTAACTATCGGAATTACGATACCGAAGTTTGTGACGATCTAAATAATACCGGGGACACGTTACTAGAAGCACATGCCCCTTACTCATCTGATACAACATGTTACATAGCAACTCATTTACATCCAAAATCATCCATCTCCTAGGTATAACCATTGGTTCAGGATTTGGCTCTGGTTTATCTCCTGTAATGTCAGGAACAGTTGGCAGCCTACTAGCAATCATAATATATGTTGTCTCCCCAATTAAAAGCGATTCACTATGGGCTATTGCCATAATAATGCTGGGTATAGTACTAGGAATATGGGCTTGCAATACACTAGTGACCGAATCCGATAAAGATCCTAAAAAAGCAGTTTGGGACGAATTCGTTGGCATGTGGATAACTTGCCTATTTCTACCCAAAGAAACACTATGGCTAATAACAGCTTTTATCTGCTTTAGAGTGCTAGATATAGCGAAGCCATATCCAGCGAGAAAACTTGAAGGTCTACAGGGTGGACTCGGAATAATGTCCGACGACATATTAGTCGGAATATACGGGGCCATTATCTTAAACATTATTCGGATTTCACTGTCTTAATACCAGGCATTTACTATTGGACCTATTTGCCCACAAATGTTATACTCGGCACGTGTGCGAGTAAACGCGCCGAGGACTGGCTGCGCGTCGAAGGAACTCTAAAATACTCAGACATCCGCATCAGTATATAAATACACATTAGTTATGAACCCAAAGGAGGTCATCGTAATTTATGGTACAGGCTCCTGAACGACCTACGAATACCGGAAATAATCCAGAGAACGAAGCTCTCACAATGAAGTCTTTGCTAGAAGCTGGAGTCCACTTCGGCCATCAGACGAGACGATGGAATCCCAGAATGAAACGTTATATATTCACCCAACGTAACGGTATTCACATACTGGATTTGCAACAAACGCTTGGGTTAATTAACGACGCCTATAGCGCGATGGTACAAGTCGCGGCAGAAGGCGGAAAAATACTATTCGTAGGAACAAAAAAACAAGCTCAGGAGGTTATGCAGACTGAAGCTGACCGATGTGGCATGTGGTACGTTAACCAGAGATGGCTCGGCGGCACATTGACCAACTTCCAAACCATTCAAACTCGAATAAAATATATGCTAGATCTTCAACAAAAAAAAGAGCAAGGTTACTTCAGACTACTACCTAAAAAGGAAGCTGTAAAATTAACTGATACTCTAAATCGCTTGGAAAAGTATTTTACTGGCCTCAAAGATATGACTGCCCCACCTCAAGCGATGTTTGTTGTAGATATAGCTAAAGAAGATATTTGCATAGCAGAGGCTCGAAGAATGGGGATCAAAATCTTTTCCATAGTGGACACAGATTGTGATCCTAGCCTCATAGACCATCCTATCCCAGGCAATGATGATGCTGTCAGGTCCATCCGCTTGATCACTAATCGTATGGCAAGTGCAATACTTGAAGGAACAGCTCAAAGAGAAGCTTTGATTGCAGAAGCCGCCGCATCTGAGGAAACATCTACCGAGATCGCCTCCAGCGATACCAGCAATCTCAGCGATGAAGAACTGGAACAGATCGCAGTAGAAAGCATGCCCCTGGAAGAACTAGGTCAATTAATGGAACAAGCTTCATCTTATCGAACAGAACCATCTGAAGGTTCTGATCAGGAACCTACTTCGGAAGATTAAACTCGGCCCATGAACCTAAGGAGGAAAACCCTTGGCAGTCACAGTAGACGATATTAAAACGCTTCGAGAGAGCACCGGAGCCGGGATAATGGAATGTAAGGAAGCACTCGAGCAGTCTAATGGCGATCAACAAAAAGCTTCCGACATTCTGAGAGAGAAAGGATTCGCGCAAGCAGCTAAGCGATCTGACAGAGACACAACACAGGGAGTTATTGAAGCTTATATACACACTGGAGGAAGAGTAGGAGCTCTAGTCGAATTAGGGTGCGAAACCGACTTCGTAGCAAGAACTCCAGATTTTAAAGAGTTAGCCCACGATCTAGCAATGCAAGTAGCAGCAATGTCACCCGAATATGTAGGAGACGGCGATCATCCAGCAGATGACACTCGACCTGCAGCTCAGATCGACCTTCTAGCTCAACCGTTTATTAAGGATTCTTCACAACAAATTAGCGATCTGATACAAGAGCTCGCCGCAAAGGTAGGGGAAAATGTTAGGGTAGTCCGATTTAGCCGACTAGCACTAGCAGAATAAGCTGATTCAATACCATGAGTCAGGCAAAGTATAGCAGAATCCTACTAAAACTCAGTGGCGAATCTTTAAAAGGTTCTGCCCAATCCGGCATAGATCCCAATGCAGTAAATTACCTAGCTAAGCAAGTAACTGAAGCAAACAACCTAGGTGTTGAAATAGCGATAGTTATTGGTGGCGGTAATATTTGGCGTGGCGGCGAAGCTGAAGCCCAGGGAATGGATCGTTCCACTGCTGATTACGCTGGAATGCTAGCCACCGTTGTGAATGCGCTGGCTCTTCAAGATGCTCTGGAAAAATCAGGGGTCATAACCAGAACCCAGAGTGCCCTACAAATGCAGGCGGTCGCTGAACCGTACATAAGG
>VFFT01000004.1 GCA_009392775.1 SAR202 cluster bacterium
AAAGGTAGGGAATGTATGAAAAAGCAATTAGCTCAAATTCAGTTCCTGATCATATGCATACTGGCGGTTACCGCTATCGCGTGTTCTCCTCCGACTTCTGTGGGAGTAAGTGCAGAAATGAGCGACGCGGAAAAGTGTAAAGAAGCAGAAGCAAGTAAAAAGGAATCCAGTAATTTCTTGGTCCCATCCCAAAAAGTACTATGGGACAGACACTTGGAACAAATTAACCAGGCCGAAGCAGACATTGAGAAGTATTGCAATTAGGCTATTGGCTGATTACCACGGACTGTCTTGATATAGAGCTTTTGCGAGAGCCTCCAGGAGGACATCAAAGCTGTGCGGGCCCTCATCCCACCCTCGCAAATCCTGGACAGACCGTTCCCTAAGGGAAGTACAGAGTCGATCTTCCCTGTTAAAAAGAATGTCGTCTGTAGCTACCACAGTTATATTCTGTTTGGACTCAACCCGAGTAGTGGACAGCAATTCTGAGTAATACTGGCTGGTCAATGAATTACCAAGAGAGTTTTGGGTAGCCAATATCAATAAACTGTCATAATACGTCGAATGTGACAGAATTATTTTATTCGACTGTACCGCTTCTTCATCATCCCCAACCATAGTCCAACTAGGTACATCAAACTTTGCTAATCCGTCACGTATCTTTTCCGCTAAACCCGTATCCGATGATGCCGCCACTATCAAAACAGTAGGGTATCTCCGACGGGTATCCCGTAATGCCTCTTGAGACTGTATAAGAGGGCCAGCAACTCCAGCTGATCTTAAAAATGATTCCGGAATCATACCACCAGACTTAGAGATAGTATCCAGAGAAATAGTACTCGGTCCTTGATTATTAACCATATCAAGCCCAATTACACCCTTGAGATCACAGTTCACTATCTTGGTTACAGCCATCACAGCATTCATGAATATGGAACTTTCCAGATCAGCATTCATGATTTGCGCTCCACGCAAATCAGCTCCAGTAAGGTCCGCCATCATAAGGGATGTCAGGCTAATATTAGCCCCCCTCAAGTTTGTTCGAGCAAGATTTGCCCAAGAGAGGTCAGTTGACGCAAGATTGGCTCCAGATAAATTTGCTCCTTCCAAATTACAGTAGGTTAGATTTGCGAAAGCCAAATCAGCTCCGGACAAATCCGCCATTTCCAATGTACTGCTGGACAGATCTGACCTAATTAGAGAACATCCAACCATGTTAGCCCTAGTTAAGGTTATCCTACTCAAATTTGAGCGCGATATTACTGCTGAATTTAAGGTGCATCCGAATAAATCTGCCGATCTAAGGTTGCTCCCTGTTAGGTCACATCCCGCAAGATCATCATATGACAGGTCCGCACCTGGAAGTTTTATTCCACTCAGAAAAGCCCCAGTTAAATCAAGTTTGGCCCTTCCATGAACAAACTCTGGGCGAAACGTTTCGTGCGTCGATCGATCCTCCAGGCGATAGCTCAATTTAAACTCATCTTTGCTGGGATTCGGGATCATATAATTGACTTCACGCCAAGTGGCTATAGCCGATGCACCCGATCTCACTAAAGATATGTGCTCTGAATTAGCCAATCTCTTCCCTCTGGTTTTTGATTTACCGTATAGTGGCGGTATACAGTGCTGTTCCAGATATCGGCCTATTATACGCCTGATATGGTACTTGCACAGACTTTGACCGAAATCAGTGTATTCTACCGTTCTGTAGTTTCCACTTATACAACATAACCGCGACTGAACAGGCTAAATTTAAACTGGAAACCCCGTGCTCCATAGGTATAGATACATGATAATCGGCCGACTCTATAACTGACCTACTCAGACCTTGTCGCTCTGTCCCAAAAGCTAATACAGAATTGTCAGGAATATCGAACGACTCTAGCGAATTCCCGCCGATATCAACTGCCACCAGGGGCCTATCGGTACTGGGAAGCTCGTGCACTTGAGCCACAGGGAGAGACCACTGCAGACCAACCCCTGTGGTGAGAGCAGCTGGTTTCCAAGGGTCCAAATCACCTGTGTTTAACACTCCGCCTGCGCCAGCAGCCGAGGCAGACCTAACCGCAGCCCCTATATTAAATAAGTTTCTTGGCTTCTCTAAAAATACAACTGGAGATTGATCAGCGCCATTTAACATGGCATCGACGTCTACAGTGGGCCTCTCAGCGATAGACATTACTCCTGTCGCAGGCGTAACACGAGCTAAGCGCTCGAATATTGCAGGATCTATTTCTACAACCATCTTATCCAGCTGGGCACTGATATCAGGCGCATACTCCTGTTGTAACCTCTGTAATGCCAGCCCATCCGGAGAAACCACTTCAATAAATTTTGCGTCGAACCTGATAGCATGTTTGAGCGGATGAAATCCCTCAACTACCACTAAGGATGGATCCCCTCTAGCTATATGAAATCGCTCTTCTATAGATTTCATTGACATGAATCACAGTTCCGTACAATCTGGGTGTTAAAATGGCTTAAACCTAAAACATTGGTCAACTTTTCATCCTTGTAGTCCGAATATATTCCAACAATGACTCAGCTATATCCTGGCCGTATTCTGCAAGAACTTGGTTGTAGGTAACTTCAAAAACACCACTCTCTAAAGTTTCGCCTTTGTCTTTGGATGAACTATTTGAACTAGTGCCTAGTAAGGCCCTCATTTCCCTGCTATTAAGTCGAAAGATATCCATGCAATTAAACCCGATTAACCACCAACTATTTCTGTATTATATATCCAGGGACATAAGCGCCATAACAGTTCATACCAATCTCAGATATGCCTGTAACAGAATGAAACTAGACGAAAACATTAAACAAGAAATCA
>VFFT01000005.1 GCA_009392775.1 SAR202 cluster bacterium
TCTGGAACCAAGACGCCACTCAATCCTACACCACCCTTATCGGCAAAATAATCTCTGTGCTGACTATCAAATGACTCTGCTCCAGACTGCAACAACAGCGTCCTCTCAGGACCAAAAGTAGTGCTGATAGGCAAGTGATGCAACCAAAGTTCCTTCATATTTGCGTGCGTAAAATTAGGACCAAATCTTTCGAGGACAAGCATACCCATAATCGTATAGTTAATATCGTCATCCGGAGCTACATAGCGTATGTATTCTCTAGCCGTCTCAGGAAATGATCGATGGACTCGTGGAAGGACAGTTTCAATCCGTTTTGATACATACTGATTTAAAGGCCATTCGCCAATTTTCTGTAGCGCTTCCCTAATTTCATGACCTGTAAATCGCGCCTCTAGTGGCTTACCTAAAATGCATCCACAGATTGACCCAAGAAACGCAGCCTCCACCCTTCTTGCACTATCATCGAAATCAATCTCCGAAATTTGTCCTGGCGGTCTATTGGGAGCTGCTTCTGCCCAGATATCGTCAATATCATTAGGTTCTACGTAATTCCAATCGGACCTCATTGCTAACGAAGCTAGTCCTTCTGCAAATTCAATCAATCGGTCGTAACTATCGGGCAGAGAATCTAATTCTTTATCCAAACCTTCCGTCACGTAACCCTGTTCACCTTTATTCAATATAACAGCATGAAGGCGCTCACGAAGTGTAGCTATTTTAATAAACATAGAGTTATTCTCCCTGATGATAGTAATATCGTAGAAACTTTTGTCTTAAATACATATATAATGTCCAATGCATGCGATAGGACAATACCCTATCATACACCGAACATTATCCAAATTTATGATTGTTGTTGTCACTATGTGATAGTAGATTCCTTATTCCGTAGATCAATCTTGATTTGTGAGATATAAGGTTAAAGTAAAGAGTCAAGAAAGGTCTCACGGGTAATCTATGGATCAACAGAAAAACACAAAGCCTAAGAGAAATTATGGCTGGGTAATTCTGGGCCTATCTTTTGGAAACCTCATCGTGGAAGGTGGGGTCAAAAACTGCCAACCCGTATTTCTCCCCGCCCTCAGACAAGGGTTTGGCGGAAGTGCCGCTGTGACAGCGGCTATATTCTCAGCTGCCGGACTTTTTGGTGGATTCGCTGCTCCTATAATCGGGAAGCTTCTGGATATTATCGGGCCCAGATACATGTTTCCCCTCGCAGGTATAGTCATTCTTGTCGGATGGTGGGCTAGCAGTATGGTCAGCCATATGTGGCAATTATTTATATTTTATAGCCTAATATCTGCCCTAGGTCATACCACCATTGGCTCATTCTCTGTTACCGCTGTGTTAGCCCCCTGGTTCCCTCGATCAAAAGGAGTCATGCTTGGGATCGCTGATTCTGGCAATCCCACAGGCCAGGCTATTATTACACCACTAGCTCAACTTGCGGTGACAAATTATGGGTGGCGAGCAGGATTTCGAATCTTCGGCGTAGTATTTTTCCTTATAGCAGCACCGTTAAATTTTTTGCTACAAAGACGTCCTCCAACCGTAGGCCCTGCGTTATCCGATACTGACGATACGCCTGCAATTGACACCCCTAAAGCCAATACAGAGGCATCCATAGATACAAGTCACCAGTTGGGGGATATATCGAGCGATGTGTACCGATTTAATGCATTAAAGGAACCAGCAGTATGGATGCTATTAATCTCACGGGCAACATCATCAATTTCCAATCAGATGACAAACTTGCATATAATCGCGTTTTTTGTTCTCGCAGGCTATGGCGAAATGCAGTCAGCTGCCGCCATTGGTATCGCAGGTTTATTCGGTATAGGAGCAAGACCAGCATTTGGAATACTATCAGATAAGATCGGTAGAGAGGTAGTTTTCTCTATTGCTATGGGCCTCACATGCATAGCGATACTAGTTGTTATACTGTTTACCGGTGGGGCTAACCTATGGGCCTTGATAATATTTGTAGCTCTAACAGGTCTGAGTGATGGCTTGAGCGGATTACTTTTAGGTGCAAAGGCAGCAGATATTTACCCATCCAATGTCTTGGGTTCTGTTATGGGTGTCGTAGATGTAGGCAGAAGTATCGGAATAGCAGTGGGAGGAGTATTGACGGGATTGCTGTTTGATATCAACGGAAACTATGACCTGGCCTACTGGATTGCAGCCATACTAGTACTATTATCTATAGGAGCCGTCTGGGCAGTCAAAATTGTGGAG
The DNA here is from genome assembly GCA_009392775.1 of SAR202 cluster bacterium. Next base: position 2,239 of record VFFT01000005.1, read on the forward strand.
CCAGATTCAAAAGATTAGGCATGCTAAGAATAATAAGAGGGACCCATATATGGGTCCCTCTTATTATTGTCTAAAACCATTGGGTTAATTCTTCATAACTTGTACGCCCTTTATCTACGGAATCTTCTGGTTCCCCAATAGTCAAAACCCCAACCATTTTCAATTTCTCTGTTATCCCAAACACCCTGTCCATATTCTGTAGTTTCGAGACTTTACCGGTAGACCAACCCGCAGAAAGTCCAATTGAAGTAGCAACTAATTGCATATTCTGTATAGCACAACAGACTGCGCCATAATTCTCTTCGGTCATCTCTTCGCTATCATCAACAAGGCTATAGACAAATATTAACGAAGGATAATCCGACACTTCTCCAATGATTCGCTGTTTTTGATTGTCAGACGACGCGGTCCCTGAGGCTTTTTCCTGAAGATCTATCAATGCATAAGCTATGTCAGACTTTATCGGGGAATCTTTTCTGATTACGAAAAATCTCCAGGGCTCGATATTTCTATGGTTAGGGGCCCATACAGCTGCATCCAGGATAATCCTAAGCTCGTCGTCAGTAACGTTGCGGTTAACAAATTGTTTGGTGTTTCTTCTAGACTTAATGATA
>VFFT01000006.1 GCA_009392775.1 SAR202 cluster bacterium
GTGCTTTTGTGGATCTGGGAGATGCGGATGGATTGGTTCCTATATCTGAATTGTCATGGCAAATGTTGAAGTCTCCTGATGATGTGGTCGCTATTGGAGATGAATTGACACTCAAGGTGCTGAAGGTAGATTCTGAGAGTCAGAAAGTCAGCTTGAGTTTGAAGCGTACACTTCCGGAGCCTTGGGAGTCAGTTCCTGAAAGGTATTCAGAAGGAGATATTGTCGAAGGTACAGTAAGTAAGATTGCTGATTTTGGAGCTTTCGTTAGATTGGAAAACTGGGTAGAAGGGTTAATCCATATATCCGAACTATCCCCTAGACAACTGAGCAATCCCTCAGAGATCGTTTATCAGGGTCAAAAAGTGAAGGTTAAGATATTGGGAATAGATACGGGTAAACGCCGGATGAGCCTGAGTTACAAGCAAGCCTACGGGTTATAATAGTTGACGAATGTTATCGGGTCCATTTTTCATGAGCCTATAATAGCTTAAACAATAAATCATAGTGTTGATGTAAGCACCCTCATGAATGCTATATGGTTAGGGAATAGTTTATGCCTTCTGACAAAGGTGAAATGGCTAGATCATACGATGCGTCTTTAGTTGAAGGGCGAATATATTCGGAGTGGGTGGATTCTGGGTATTTTTCCCCTGTAATTGATCCGAGTAAATCCCCATTTTGTATCATAATGCCTCCTCCTAACGTTACAGGAGAACTACATCTTGGACATGCGCTAACAACTGCTATTGAAGATGCTCTAACTCGCTGGCATAGAATGCTGGGAGACTCAACTCTCTGGTTGCCCGGAACTGATCATGCTGGTATAGCCACTCAGTGGGTCGTAGAACGTTTATTGGCTGAGGAAGGCACATCCAGACGGGATTTGGGTAGGTCTGATTTTGTAGATAGAGTCTGGTCGTGGGTGGGGCAATACGGAAATACGATCAATGAACAGCTGAAGCGTTTAGGTGCGTCTTGTGATTGGTCGCGTAGTAGTTTTACTTTAGACGATGGACCAGCACTGGCTGTCAGAACCACGTTTGCTAACCTGTACGAAAAAGGACTCATATATAGGCATGAGCGCATAATTAATTGGTGTCCCAGGTGTTCCACGGCACTGTCTGATCTGGAAGTCGAATATGAAGATGAAGAAGGCACCTTATTCTATATCCGATATCCTATGGATGATGATTCAGGGTCAACGATCGTGGTTGCAACTACCCGACCTGAGTCTATGCTAGGTGATACGGGAGTAGCAGTCCATCCTGAAGATGAGAGATATGCGTCTGTTGTTGGTCGGAATATTAGGTTGCCGCTTGTTGATCGTGTTATTCCTGTGGTCGCGGATACGTCAATAGAAATAGAATTTGGAACGGGTGCCTTAAAGGTGACGCCAGGACATGATCCGGTGGACTTTGATATCGGCGAACGGCATAGCCTACCGATTATCACAGTGATCGGTTTTGATGGACGTATGAACCACGAAGCCGGTGGATATGAAGGGTTAGACCGATTTGATTGTCGTAAGAGAGTAGTGGAAGATCTAGAATCACTCGGTGTTTTGGATAAAACTGAACCCCTTCACCATTCCGTTGGCCATTGCCAACGGTGTGATGCAGTAGTAGAGCCTCTGATAAGCCTTCAATGGTTTTTAAAGGTAGGAGATCATGAGGACCCTACAAGTATTGCTGGACGCGCATATCAGGCTGTTCTGGGTGGTGATATAAAAATTGTTCCTGATAGGTTTAGTCGCGTTTATCTAAATTGGCTAGAGAACATAAGGGACTGGTGTATTAGTAGGCAGCTTTGGTGGGGGCATCGTATACCGGTTTGGTATTGCGATAAGTGTGTGGCCCCAATCGTTTCAATAGACGATATTGATGTATGTCCTCAGTGCGGTTCATCTAATATTCGTCAGGATGAAGATGTTCTGGATACTTGGTTTAGTTCAGGATTATGGCCTCATTCAACTCTGGGGTGGCCTAACGAAACTGAGGACTTAAAGGCTTTTTATCCCGGTTCGGTTATGGAAACTGGGTATGACATATTATTCTTCTGGGTAGCCAGAATGATAATGATGGGGATTGAGAATACAGGAGATATACCCTTTAGAACAGTATTTCTGCATGGGTTGGTTAGAGATGCTGACGGTGCAAAAATGAGTAAGACTAGAGGGAATACTCTGGACCCATTGGATCTTATAAAGCAATACGGTACTGATGCGTTGAGATTCGCTCTCACCACCGGCACTGCTCCCGGCAATGATTTACGATTGACTGATGGAAAACTGGAATCGTCTCGTAATTTCGCGAACAAACTTTGGAATGCTTCTCGGTATGTTTTGAGCAATATAAACGAAAAACACGATTTGGACTGTTGGTATGATCTGAAAGAAATTGAGCATATTGAGGATAGATGGATTTTAAGTCGTCTAGATTCAGTAATTGATGAAGTTAACCGGTCTCTTGCCAATTTTGAACTTGGTGAAGCGCAGCAGCGGCTGTATGACTTTGTTTGGAACGATTATTGTGACTGGTATATAGAGATGGCTAAGATACGGTTACGGTCTGATTCAGGATCGTCTCCCATCAAGGTTTTGGTATACGTGTTAGACACCGTATTAAGGCTATTACACCCATTTATGCCATTCATCACTGAAGAAATATGGCAGACCTTAGGAGAGGTAGTAGCATACCCTCAAGGAACTCCCAAATCGATTATGGTGGCTCGTTATCCTGAATCAAATCGCGATCATCGAGATGCATATGCTGAACGTGATGTGTCTTTGGTAATGCAGACAATTAGGGCGATTCGTAATACAAGATCGCAATTGCAGATATCTCCGTCAAACAAATTAAGAGCAATCATTGAGGCTAATGGTATGTCAGATGTTTTACGCATTGAGGCACCTGTCATT
>VFFT01000007.1 GCA_009392775.1 SAR202 cluster bacterium
TGGCTGGTGTGGGAGAGGTGTTGCTAGCAGAGCTAGAGGCTTGGGAGCTCACGTCATTGTGACAGAAGTGAATCCTGTTAGAGCCTTAGAAGCTGTAATGGACGGATTCGTAGTAATGCCCGCACTCGAGGCGGCAAAAGAAGGCGAAGTGTTCATTACCGTGACGGGAGGGCTGCACACTGTTGGAAGACATCACATTGAGGTTATGAAAGACGGAGCCATTCTTTCGAATAGTGGACATTTTAATGTTGAGATAGATATTCCTGCTTTGGAAGAGATGGCTTCTAGTCACCGTGAGGTACGACCTTACGTTGAAGAATATACAATGAAAGATGGCCGCAAGATATATCTACTGGGTGAAGGTCGGTTGATAAACCTAGCTGCTGCTGAAGGTCATCCCTCAGCCGTAATGGACATGAGTTTTGCTAACCAGGCACTTAGCGCGGAATACCTAGCGAAGAACCATGACAACATGGAACCGAATGTGTATGTTGTGCCAACCGAGATAGACCAAGAGGTTGGACGGTTAAAATTAGAATCAATGGGTATATATATCGACAAGTTAAGCTCGGAACAACAAAATTATCAAGATAGTTATGATCAGGGAACCTAGAGGAGATTAATAATGGGTTTATTATTTAGTGAATCACCAAAATATTTGTTAACTTCAGAGTCGGTCACTGAAGGTCATCCAGATAAACTATGTGACCAGATATCGGACGCCATTCTAGATACGGTCCTAAGCAATGATCCTATGGGTCGCGTTGCTTGTGAAACGGCTACTACCAATGGGCTAGTGGTTGTAATGGGAGAAATAACTACTTCAGTATTTCTAGATGTACCCACTATAGTAAGAGACCAGTTGCGTAACGCGGGCTACGTTAATTCGGAGTATGGTATCGATGCCACTAGTTGCGGCGTAAGCGTTTCGATCCAAAGACAGTCTTCGGATATCAGTGCAGGTGTGACTCAAGCGTTGGAAGTTCGAGACCAGAATGGTAACTCTCAAGAAGATTTTGACGCTACGGGAGCTGGTGACCAAGGTATGATGGTCGGCTTTGCTTGTAATGAAACACCAGAGCTGATGCCTTTAACGGTAAGTTTGTCTCATAGGTTAGTCCATCAACTGGCTGCCGTGCGAAAAGATGGCTCACTACCTTATCTGAGACCTGATGGTAAGTCACAGGTGACTGTCGAATACAAGTTCGGTGTTCCTCAGAGGGTAGATACTGTGGTCATAAGTACACAACATGATCCTGATGTCAGTAACGAACAGATAGAAAAAGATATCAAAGAACATGTCATAAATAAAATTATTTCATCCGATCTACTAGATAATGACACTAAATATTTTATCAATCCAAGCGGCCGATTTGTCATCGGCGGCCCTGCTGGAGATACTGGTTTGACTGGTAGAAAAATACTTGTAGATACCTATGGTGGGATAGCGAGGCACGGAGGAGGAGCGTTTTCCGGAAAGGATCCTACAAAAGTCGACAGATCAGGAGCCTATGCCGCAAGATACGTAGCGAAAAATATCGTGGCGGCAGGGTTGGCTGACAGAGCCGAAGTGATAGTTTCATACGCGATCGGTATGTCCCAGCCGATATCTGTTTCTGTTGAAACATTTGATACTAACCATATAGATAATCAAACCATTGATGATCTGGTTAATAAACATTTTGACCTGAGACCTGCGGCTATAATCAGCAACCTTAATTTGCGACGTCCAATCTATAATCAAACAGCTGCATATGGTCATTTCGGTAGAGATGATTTGAACTTGCCTTGGGAACAAACAGATAAAGCCGATATATTGAGATCTGAGGCTGGTCTATAAGATAAGTTCTGTCTGGCTAACGATTCGATTTTCTGATTACCCTCGCTTATTGATTACCCTAATTGGTAAACTATAAGCGAGGTTTTTTGTGGAGAAGACTAAATGGCTGGACAGATAAAATTCGGGACTGATGGTTGGCGCGGGCTAATAGCGGATGATTTCACATTTGAAAATGTGCGCAAATGTGCTCAAGGATTGGCAGATTATTTAAAAGCCATAGGTATTGATTCGCAGGGTGTAGTCATTGGGTATGACACTAGATTCTTATCTAAAGACTTTGCGGATGCGGTAGCTAGTGTTTTGGCTGGGTCCAATATTAAAGTTTACTTGTGTACTAAGGCCGCTCCAACACCAGTAGTTAGTTTTAATGTATTGCATTATAGGGCAGCGGGTGCAGTTATTATAACCGCCAGCCATAACCCGCATAATTGGAACGGATTTAAATTTAAACCTGAATATGCGGGTAGCGCAACTCAAGAGATCACTGACGCACTAGAGTGCAAAATAGATTTGGTAAATGTTGTACATGAAATACCGTTGGGTACCGCGCGATCAAATGATCTGCTAGTAGATATAGATCCGGATCCCCCATATATCAAAAGTATTGAAGAACAGGTAAGCCTGAAATTCATCAAGGACGCGGGACTGCATGTGGGTGTAGACAGTATGTTTGGATCTGGCTCTGGATACATTAGAAGGCTTCTATCAGGAGGACTAACGACCGTTCGAGAACTTCATAGTGAAGTAAATCCAAGTTTTCCTGGTATGGAGCAGCCAGAACCTATTGCGCATAATCTGCTCGAACTGTCGAATTTAGTTATAGATAATAACTTATCAGTTGGGATTGCATTGGATGGGGATGCTGATAGAGTCGGCATTATATCCGATTCCGGTAGTTTTGTGAGCACTTTAGAAACATTCTCATTATTAGCCTGGTATATGCTTGAACATAAAGGTGAAAGAGGAGATATTGTAAAAGGTATCACTTCTTCGCATATGTTAAACAAATTAGCGTCTAAATATGGTGTTGATGTGCATGAAATGAGGGTGGGCTTTAAATTTATTGGTCCAAAAATGTCGGAGACTAAT
>VFFT01000008.1 GCA_009392775.1 SAR202 cluster bacterium
AAGAGTTTTCAGTCTGTTTACAGCAATATAGGTGCAAGCTGTAATGTAGGAGACTCCATAGAAGTTATCGTATCTGATATGGTTAAACGTCCTTTGTTTCCCGAAACGCTGAGTGCCCTGGACTCAATAGGTAAAAAGGTCAACATCTCGTTATTATCCAATGCAGATGATGTATTCTTGGGTCCTGTGGTCGGTCGAATCGGTAGAACTTTCGGGTGCGTCATATCGTCGGAATCTTCGCGTTGTTATAAACCTAATCCCAAGATTTTTAATGATATAACACAGCAACTGAAGCTTCGTCCCGATCAGTTGCTATATGTTGGTGATCGACAGTGGGAAGATGTTCATGGGCCAAAATTGTGCGGTATGGCAACGGCTTGGATAAACCGCGACCATGTACCTAGAGATCCAAATCTTTCTGAGCCGGATCACATAATAACTAGTTTGTGTGAAGTAAGTAAGTTAATCAATTAAATCAGAGGTATATCAATGAATGTGAAAGTTAACGATAAAGGTCTCATACCGGCAATTGCCCAAGATGTAAATACAGGTAAAGTCCTTATGCTGGGATACATGAACGCAGGGACCTTGAAACGTACTCTTGAGGGAGGGCAGGTCTGGTTTTATAGCCGGAGTCAAGAAGACTTGTGGCATAAAGGTGAGATATCCGGTAATTATCTCAATCTTAAATCTGCGTGGACCGATTGCGATTCAGATACGATCTTGTTACAAGTAGAACCTGATGGCCCTACTTGCCATACTGGCGAAGTTAGTTGTTTTTTTAATCCACTAGATGAAATGCCTGAAGCTTATGAAGACACAGATGTCGGGTCGGGAATTATAGAAGAATTATATTCAGTTATACAGGACCGGCAGAAGGAAATGCCACAGGATAGTTACACAACGACTCTCCTACAAGAGGGTACGAACCGTATAGCCCAAAAAGTAGTTGAAGAGGCTGGCGAAACTGCTATAGCCGCAGCGTCAGGAGATGTTGATCATATACCATCCGAGGTGGCTGATATGATTTATCATACGTTGGTTCTCATGGCTGATTCTGGGGTAAAGCCTAGCCAGATATGGGAGGAACTACGCAATAGGCGCTGAAAGTTAGTCCTATTGTTATAGAATCTGGGATGTTATATGAAACTATCTCCAGATTTGTATATATTCCAGAGGCCGTTCTTGTAGGATGTGACGTTCCCAGTTCCCGTAACTAACCATTCGTCGGAATTTTTTACACACGCTGTTTTTGCGTCTATTCCGAGTATTGTTATATTCTGTGGCACGGCGGATTTTAAATCGTCTGCTGTTTTTTCGGGATCGCTATTTTCGTGATGGGGTAGTACAGCAATATTATTGGCTATACCTAGTCCTTTGACCCATTCTCCTAAGCCAGGGCGTCTCATGAAAGTACCGAGTACCATGGCCCCTGCGCTCGAACCTGCGAGCACTGCCCCGTTCTTGAGAGCTAGTTGTATGGATTTTAATAAGATAGTCCCGTTCAAACTGTCCAAAAGATGGTCAGGGTTTCCACCGGTGAAGTAAATTATGTCTGCTTCGTGTATGCCATGTATTAATTCGTTATCATTGGCATCACTTTTATTTAGTATCATCAGGTCAAAGGCGTCTGTGCCTAGGCGTTCAAAATAATCCACGCCATTTTTTGCTGCCCTGTTTGGAGCTGTATCAGCCGCGGTGGGTATTATTAGTACTCTAGGAGCATTAAGCCCATAGTGGCGGATCATCTCCAGATCCATGGCTTCACAGCCGGCTCGAAATTCTTCGCCTCCGGCCAAGGCAATGTTTGTTGGCATGTGGTCTCCGGTGGGTTCTGCAAATATGAGGGTGTATTAGTATGAATTGTATCAGAAATTTAAAGAATAAGGGTGTTACACAATTGATTGAACAGCGAGATGTCTATTATTCTGGTGAAGGAGGAAAACAATCGAACCAGAATTTTGCAACATGTCTGCATTGGGTAATACTATGTGTAGTCTAAGCACAATAATCTATGAATTGGGGGGCAAGTATGTTTAATAATGTGCATCACGTACGAATTCTCGTTTATAACACGGATGATATGGTGGAGTATATGGATACAAATTTTGGTATGCGCCCAATCAAGGTCCAGGTGTACAAGCAACGCGGTATGAAAAATGCTATTTACAAGGTTGGGGATACTAACTTGGAAATAACAGAACCTTTGGATATGAGTTCGAAGATGGGGCAGTTTCTTGAAAGAGAGGGTCCTGGAATATATCACATTGCTTTTGGTGTGGATGGAATTGAGGAAGCAGCCAAGGGTTTAGCGGCCAAAGGAAATAAAATGCGCGGTGAGAATGGTATGACAAGAAGTGCTGAAGGTTATATGACAGCCAATATTGACCCCGAAAGCTCTTTGGGATTTCCATTTCAGATTGCCGAAGGATAGTAGTAATTTGTAGTCGATTACTGGCTTTGGAATAAGTATTCGTTGGCTATCGATATGTTAGTATTTATAGACTGATTTGAAGTTAGTCGTCGGTATCTGGTAGTTGAGAAAAATTATGGTCAATAGGGGACCTTTATGTCATCTGGTTTGATAAGAGATAAAATAGCCCAACTTGTGGAAGATGGAATCAACGTATTGAGAAATGAAGGAGTTGTTAAGTTAGAAACTACTCCAGATATTATGATAGAGCGCCCCTCTAACCAAGACCATGGTGATTTTGCAACTAATTTGCCTTTGAGATTGTCACGTTCTACTAGTTTGAAGCCCATGGAACTAGCACAAAGATTAGTTGAGACAATTCCCATTGGAGCCGAGATTTCAAACGTTGAAGCAGCATCTCCAGGTTTTGTCAATTTCTCGCTGGATGATAAATGGGTTAGAAAACAGGTAGATGTTGTAAGACAGTCAGGCCCTGCCTTCGGGAATGTTCCTTTTGGAAATGGGACGAAGACTATGGTTGAATTCGTTAGTGTTAATCCTACTGGACCCGTCCACGTTGGCCATGCTCGGGGCGCTGTTCTGGGAAGT
>VFFT01000009.1 GCA_009392775.1 SAR202 cluster bacterium
TGCTGATATCCCAAGGATTTCTACACGCATCTCCCAACTTATTCTCAGTCGTCCCTGATTGTCCAAACTCTGGGGTGTTCGTTTTCCCTAAGATGATTGCTCCTTCATTTTTAACCCGTTCCACTACAACAGAATCATAAGTGGGAACACGATCCTTAAAAACTACAGAACCCAGAGTGGTAACGATTCCTTTAGTCATCTCAAGATCTTTGATTGAAATTGGTATCCCTGATAATTTTCCTTGTAGAACTCCTTTTTCTAACGCTTCCTGCTGCGTGGCTGCCTGTTCCATAGCCTCTTCTCTGCATAATGCAAGAAACACATTTAGCTTCGGGTTAAGCTCATCTATACGATTAAAGAAATATTCTACTATTTCTATAATTGACAATTCTTTAGAATCAATCATATGTTTAAGATCCGCTACTGACGTGAAAGCTATATCCATACTATGCCTCCCTAAACTACAGTTATGTATACAGACATATTGATGATACCATTTATATTATTCTGTACTAGGTCTTGCGGACGGAGATTATATTTGCATATGGATTCTGTTGGCATAATAGCTAATCCTTCAGCTAGTAAAGATATCCGAAGAATAGTATCCCAAGGACGAGTTGTACCGGACTGGGAGAAAGTAAACATTATCCGACGAGCCTTATTCGGAATAGCATCTACAGGCATCGGAACAGTCATTGCCATGCCTGATAGTGCAGGACTCTGCTTACGTGCCAGTGACGATCCTAATCTAAATATCAAGGTAGAAACCCTAGATATGCCTGCATATTATGTTGAGGGAGACACTACTAGAGCCGCAGCATTAATGGAGCAGAGTAATGTCGGATGCCTCGTTACATTAGGTGGAGACGGCACTAATAGAGCTGTAGCTAAAGGGTCTACTGCAATACCAATGGTCCCGATATCTACAGGAACGAATAACGTATTCCCCTCATTGACCGAGGGGACAATCGCCGGCATATCAGCAGGGTTAGTGGCACAGAATATTGTTGAACTATCTCTCGTATCCACTATCAGCAAGCTTCTAAAAATCGATGTGGACGGCGGTTTTAAGGACCTAGCCCTCATAGATGTCGCTCTGTCCAAAGAGCGATTTCTAGCCAGTAGAGCAATATGGGATTTGTCGACCTTATACGATGTGTTCCTAACACGAGCTGAACCGTCCAGTATCGGATTATCCTCTATTGGAGCAAGGCTTAAGCCCATATCTAAACAGGATAATCAGGGCATAAGATATACTTTATCTGACGAAAATATGAATGCCACATCAAAAAATACGACACGCGTCATAGCTCCGATAGCGCCCGGCATGGTCACCCAGGTAAACATAGAGACTTGGGATACAATCGACTTAGGAATACGTACAGTTCTTCCAAAGAGGTCCTACACAGTGGCTTTAGACGGTGAGCGCTCGTTCACTGTATCAGCCGAAGAAGAACTATCAATTACACTCGAACGAAATGGGCCTCCAATTGTAAATGTAGATGTAACTTTACAAGAAGCGGCCAAAATGGGCGCGTTTACGCTATAAACAGAACAGAAAACACCTCCGAGTATGTATTAAAACGTGTGGATTTATTACAAGACCATTGGGTACCATTGTCCGTAACACACAATAAAGCAAACCTACCGGTTATCAGCGACAGTGCATAATGGCCACTCAGATAAAAAAATCAAATCTAGAGATATCAAACGGAAAATATTGTGATTGTCCAACCAATCACATTAACTGCCTAACAGCTAAAGAATGGATATTGTCTCAAATCGGCGTTTGGAAATTTTCGTACGAATCGCGCGATATCAGAGACAAGGACATTCATCCAGCTACGTTTCCTATATCCTTACCCAGAAGATGCATTGAATTATTCACACATGCTGGTGAACTAGTATTAGACCCATTCGCTGGAAGCGGCAGCACATTAGTAGCTGCGCAAGACTGTGACCGTAACTGTGTCGGATTCGACCTGAAATCAGAGTACATAACATTAAGCCAAAGTCGTTTATCAAATCCCGAACAAGAGTCACAACAAATACCTATATGTGATGACGCTAGAAACGCAAATAAACATCTTGACGAGAATTCAATTAACCTCATACTGACCTCTCCGCCATATGCCAATCTACTAAATCGGCCCCGAAAAAACAAAAGTCGTCGAGGCCAACTTCGGCAGAATGACCAATATATGAAAATAGAGCAATATAGTCAGGACAAGAACGATCTTGGCACGCTTGATTTGGATCAATATCAATGCGCGATGACCGAAATATTCACCGATTTATTGCCACTGCTTAAGGAAAAGGCTCACTGCGTAATTAATGTGCCTGATGTATGGATGGATAATAAACGAATTACCATCCACATCTCAGTAGTTAAAGCTCTAACCGATGCAGGATATGAACTGCGAAATACTATAATCTGGGACAGAACCAATATCGTTAATAGAATCGGTATTTTTGGATGGCCTTCTAACTACATTACCATGGGAACAACATTCGAATATATTCTGGATTTTTGGAGACCTCCTTCTCACGCGTCTTAACCGAATATCTCAAAACCAATTCATCATTTAACTCCTAATAAACTACCAACAAATACTTATACCCTATCACTACAATATACCGAGGCAGGATTTGCTCCAAGGATTAGAACTAATCATTTCATTAGTAGCCGTATTTGTCGGAGCCACAGTCATGGGAACTGTAAGCTTTGGCTTAGCTCTAGTCGTAGCACCGGTACTTTTAATATTTTTAGACCCTCAATCTGTAGTGATAATAGCTAACTTATTGATCGTCATTCTTTTGGCCATGGTGTTTATAAAAGTAAGAAGACATCTACAAATATCCCAATTATATGGAATGTTATCAGGGGGACTTTGTGCCGTTCCAATAGGAGTTTTTGCCCTTAAAATTGCAAATCCATCCGTTTTAAGAATATTAATCGGCATCCTCATCTTAATATTAGGATTCTCTCTGCTTTTTAAATCCGAGATTGCACTGGCCAGAACTAAGAAGT
>VFFT01000010.1 GCA_009392775.1 SAR202 cluster bacterium
TAAAAATCACAACAATGGTGCATTGAATCCAAAAGCTCAGTTCAATACGACAATTAAGTCGTTGATGGACCGCCGCATTGCCAGGGCTCAGGAGAGAGGCGAATCAGTTCCTGAATGGAACAACGAGATGGATTTCTTGAATGATGAAAAAGCTAACCCTTGGATAGCCTGGCCGTTGAGATTGTATGACTGTGCTCCTATTACAGATGGCGGTGCTTGTTTATTGTTGGTCTCAACAGAAATCGCCGATGGTTTTACTAGTAAGCCGATAGAGATAATTGGCACAGGTCAGGCGACTGGTCGCCCACTGCACAGCGCAGAAGAACTAACATCGTTGTCTGCTACCAAATATGCGGCTTCGCAGGCTTACGATATGGCTGGAATATCACCAAGCCAGGTAGATGTTGTTGAAGTTCATGATTGTTTTACTATTGCCGAGATAGTAGCCAGTGAAGATTTAGGGTTTTTCGCTCCAGGAGAAGGTCCGAGAGCTGCTGATGAAGGTAGAACATCGCTCTCCGGAGATCGTCCAATAAATACCTCTGGTGGATTAAAAGCTAAGGGTCATCCGGTAGGTGCATCTGGTGTTGCTCAGGTAATTGAGATATATCATCAGCTTAGAGGTGAAGCAGGAGACCGTCAGCTACCCAGCAAATCGCCAGAGATTGGTCTTACGCATAATGTGGGTGGAACCGGTGGAACCTGTGTAGTGAATATTTTCAGGAGAAATTAGTACCTATGGTAGATAGTACAACCAAAGACTTTAACGCCTCATCCTTTTATGAATATCTGAGAGAAGGTAAATTCATGGGAGTACGTTGTGTAGATTGCGGACAGTTGGCAGTCGAAGCTAGGGCAATTTGTCAAAGCTGTCATTCTACTGAAATCGTTTGGGTAGAATTCAGTGGCAAGGGTCAGCTAGCCACTTTCACGTGCATCTCTATAGTTCCTCAATCTATGGCTGAGAAAGGGTATGGTCGAGACAATCCGTATTGTAGCGGCATAGTAATGTTAGATGAAGGTCCTAGAATAAGTGCTAGGATACTTAATGTAGATACTTTAAATCCTCAAGGAATTAAGATTGGCATGAAAATGCAATTGCAGCTTGAAGATTTATCAGAAGGTACTCCTGTTTTAGCGTTTAGTCCAGAATAAAAAGAGTTATCAGGATTATTTATATTATTCTATGATCCTGATAACTCTTATGTTGTTTCTACTCTAGTCCGCGAGTACCTACCCAACCTGTTTCGGATACGTCGATAATTTCACCATTTGGTCCGCTGTATTTGACTTCCACATTTGAATGTCGGTTTCCTGGCATTCCAACACCTAGAGCCTGATTTATTTCGTCCCTAGTACTTGAACCAGCAGATTCAAGCTTTTTTGCAATCTCTTCCAGACTTTCCACTTCAAAACCTATGTGATGTATGCCACTGAACCCTGTCCCATATTCTGATCCAGCTACCTGGTCATTCTTGAAGTTCAAAACAGCCATGTTGATGTTGCCATCACTGAGGTAATAACCAGACGCGTTGTCACTATCTAGTTTGGCTATTTCTTGGAGTCCAAAAACTTCTTTGTAAAACTTAGCCGTCTCATCTGCGTTTTGGGTAGCGATAGCTATATGTTTGATTTGAGGCATTTCTTACTCCTTTGTGATGTTTTGAATTAAAGCCCACGATACCATTTTTGTATGTAGGCCGCTAGTGTAGTGTGGAAAACATCGGAATGTTGCTACAGGATTCTATGTCTAGCTGACCCGTGTTAGAATGTTGCAACCTTAGTTCATGCTAGTGAGGAATGAAAAAGGTTAGATTTATAATCGACACTAATAATGAAACTGACTGATTATGACTAAAGCGGAGGGATTATGGCTGCACCTAAGCGTATGAAATTTGGGGTATTTATGGCACCGTTCCACAGAGTGGGAGAAAACCCAACGTTAGCACTGGAACGTGATCTAGAGTTATTACAGTGGTTGGATACTCTGGGTTTTGATGAAGCATGGATAGGAGAACATCATAGTGCAGGTTGGGAGACTATTTGCTCTCCAGAAGTATTTATGGCTACCGCAGCGGAAAGGACTCGTAACCTGAGATTAGGTACTGGTGTAATAAGCCTCCCATATCACAACCCATATATGGTGGCAAACAGAATGGTATTACTAGATCATTTGACTAGAGGGAGGGTAATGTTGGGTGTGGGTCCAGGTGCTCTAGCCTCAGATGCTTACATGTTTGGTATTGATTCTACTAAACAGCGAGAGATGATGGATGAATCTCTGGGAGTTATCATGAGGTTGTTCAAAGAAACTGAGCCGTTTAGTGTTAAGGGAAGTTGGTTTGAACTCAATGAAGCTAGTTTGCAGTTACGGTGTTATCAAGAACCGCATCTACCTGTGGTAGTCGCTTCAGTTCAATCTCCTGCCGGAGTAACGGTTGCAGGTAAACACGGTGCAGGCGTTATATCTCTGAGCGTACCAAGAGACATGGTCAGAAAGACTACTCTAAAAGATCAGTGGACAATAGCTGAGGAGTCTGCTGCCGAACATGGGCAGACGGTTGATCGCAATGAGTGGCGCTTGTCAGTTGGGTGTCATTTAGCTGAAAGTCGTAAGGAAGCATTTGAAGACATCAGGTTAGGTTCAAGCAGAGTCGTAACCGAGTATTTCGGGAATACACTCGGACACGAAATTCCTGATGTGCCTAGCGACCAAATAGTCGATTTTATGACAGAAAACAACCAATGGATAGTTGGAACGCCAGATGATTGTATCGCTGGTATAAATCGTTTGTTGGAAGCTAGTGGCGGTTTTGGTGGGCTGCTGATACGTGTTGAAGATTGGGCCCCACGGGAGAAAATTCTGAAGAGTTACGAGTTGTTGGCTCGTTACGTGATGCCGCAATTCCAAGGTAGTCTTGTCGGAATACAGACTTCGAATCAGTGGGCCGCTGACATAAAGGATTCCTTACAGGTCAATCGCAAAGCAGCTCTACAGGCAGCTGAAACGGCTTATCAAGAACGACAATAAATACGAATGTGCACCCGGTGGCACTAATAGTAATCCCGCCCTTATAAGGGCGGGATTACTATTAGTGC
>VFFT01000011.1 GCA_009392775.1 SAR202 cluster bacterium
CCTGGCATGTGGTGGAACAACACTACTCCTGGATGTGGTCCTGCACCTAGCGGGCGTGCTAGGTACGCATCAATTTGGTCACCTTCGTGCCCATTAATATTGACTGTTTCTGCTATTAATCCCTCGTATGGCATGTCTACCTCCTGTATTCTATTGACCATTAATTGTGTGTGGATATGCTTAGCGTTTGCAGGTTACTACTGGCGACAGTACGTGTCAAATAGGGTTCGAAATTCACATGATTATTTTTCAAAAACTGTATTGCCACCTAGTATTGTGCGTTCTACAGGGATGTCCTTTATAGTATTTGGATCAACTGTCCTGGGATCGTCCGACAAAATGACCAAATCTGCCAGCTTACCTTCTGTTATAGAACCTTTGATATTTTCTTCGAAGGACGCATAAGCACCATTCAGGGTGTAAATTTTTAATGCTTCATCGACAGAAATTTGTTGTTCAACTCCCCACGTTTTGCCGTTGCTATCTGTTCGTGTCACACAGCTTTGTATTCCCAGTAGAGGTTCGAATGGACCGGGAGGATAGTCAGTAGCACCTGTGGAGGTTATTCCATAGTCTAGAAACGACTTTTGGGCAAACATCCATTTGAGCCGTTCTTCTCCGAAGAACGGCATCTTTTCACCATGGTGATATACGTAAGTGCAGAATGGTGTTGCAATGGTATTGGATTCTCGCATTTTTCTCAGTATATCTGGGTTAACTAGGGAGCAATGCTCTATCCTATGCCGAGTGTCGGTCCGAGGATTTAGCTTTTGCGCTTTCATATAGGAGTCTAAAACCATGTCTATAGTTAGGTCCCCGTTAGCGTGAATGCAGACTTGAAAACCTGCATTATGCATGTTAATCACGTTGGTTTCGATTTCCTCCTGTGTCATTGCAAGGATTCCGTGATCGCAATCACTCCCAATATAAGGTTCTGAGATGTAGGCAGTTCTAGCGGCTATGGCTCCATCGGCGATCATTTTTATGCCTCCTATCCTTAAAAACTCATTACCGAAGCCAGTTTTTATCCCAGCATTTTTTAGGGCTTCAAAATGAGGGTGGTACATCAATGCATATACCCGTAAAGTCAATTCGGCGTTGTCTAATCCATTTTGATAAGCATCAAATTCGGTCTGAATTACCCGAGCGTCGTGTACGCTAGTCAAACCTACCTGGTTTAACATTTTACAAATGGTGATTAATCCTTTCTGTCTTATATCGGGAGTTTCTGGGGGTATTAGTCCAAAGCGTATCGGCTCAATTGCCCTCTCATACACTACCCCGTTCAGGCCACCGGTGTCGGGGTCTCGGCCTAATCTACCGCCTGGTGGATCAGGAGTATTGTCGTCAAAATTAGCGGCAGCTAGGGCAGTGCTATTGAGATAATAAATATGGCCAGCTCTGTGTGCCACCATAATGGGATATTCAGTTGTTACTGCATCTAGGTCTGATTTAAACAAGAATCTTTTTTCTTGTGTTTTTGTATCATCAAACTTAAATCCTTGAATCCATCCCCCAGGTAAAGTCTCTTTAATGCGATCTCTAAGGGCCTGTTGAATCAGAGGGATATTAGGGAGATCGCAATCTGCAGCCATTACATGTCTTATTCCACTATTAAGGACATGTATGTGGGCATCTATAAATCCGGGAAGGACAGTCTTTCCGGATAGATTCAGGACTTCTGTGTCAGGGCCTATGAGAGAATCGCAAGCTGTGTTGTCGCCTATAGCTATAAACTTGCCATCTGATATTGCCAATGAACTAGCTTTTGGCGTACGGGGATCTATAGTAATTATATTGGCATTTTTTATCACGGTTTGTGCATGTCTACCTGACTGTGTCATCTAAGCCTCGTTGTTTATTGGATTTTCATGTTGGCACAAAGTATTATAGCGTCAGATGTTTGTGGGCATACGGCCTAAATACATCAAATAAGGAGGGAACCATGGCTAAAGACTACACAATATTCGTTGGCTGTGTTGGGGGCGGTCTCTCTTATAGCCCAGATGGTGGTGATACTTGGGAGAGAGTACGTACCCCATTACCATCAGAATGTAACGTACGTGCATTAACAGTATACCCTGATGACCCACATAGGATTTTGGTGGGTTCTGATGTAGGAGTATTCCGAAGCAATGATAATGGTTCGAATTGGGAACATATTGAATCGCCCATGGACAATGTTCAGGTCTGGTCTCTCGCGGTGGACCCTCAGGACTCAGATACCATTTTTGTCGGTACTCGTCCTGATGCGTTTCGATCCAAAGATGGTGGTAATACGTGGGAGTCGCTCTCTTTAGGTGTGAACAACCCATGTCCTGTTGGAGTGCCCAGAACAACTAATGTAATAGTTGATCCGAGGGATAGTAGAACAATATGGGCAGGGATAGAAGTTGATGGGGTTTATAAGAGTTTAGATGGAGGAGATAGCTGGGTACACTTGCCGGACTTGGGCCCCGATCCATTTCATGGGGATATCCATGGCATGACTATTCGTAGTGGAACCCAATCATCTGTACATGTAACCAGTCCTTTTGGAATTGCAATAAGTAGAGATGAGGGGGAAAGCTGGGATTACCATGAATTCCCCAAATTTCATGAAGGTGATTCCAGGTCATATTGCCGGGGGCATATACTGAAAGCTGACGATCCAGACACTATCTTCGTTGGGAATGGTGATTTCATACCAGGTGTTACTGGAGCTATACGACGGACTAGAGATGCAGGCAGGTCTTGGGATGCAGTAGATCTTCCTGTGGAACCAAATTCTGTAATATATTGGCTGGCTACTCATAATCAAAAGCCTAATGTACTAGTTGCTGCTAGCCTATATGGATATTTGTATACTAGCGACGATGGTGGTGAGTCCTGGTCGAAACTTAAAAAAGAGTTTGGCGAAATCAGGACGGTAGCAGTTAGCCCAAATTAACATATCCAGATAATTTCATTTGGTCGTATGAAAGGTCTCATCAGCGAATCAATAATCACCATGATGAGACCTTTTCGTCAGAAAGGAATTATTACAGAACCATATGATTACTCTTAGCGGTATATTTTCTGCTCCTATAAAGTCGTTTGCACTCATACCACACCAAGAAGTTTATGTCGGATACAAAGGACTAC
>VFFT01000012.1 GCA_009392775.1 SAR202 cluster bacterium
ACAGTAGCGTACGCCTCATCAAGCCCATCGGTAATATCATGATCCGATACCGCTATCACTTCGAGACCTTGTGCAGCTGTATATTTGACTAATTCACTCGGGGTTAAGCGTCCATCAGATACAGTAGTATGTAAATGTAGATCTACCTTAACTTCCATCTAAATCAACCTCTCTATCGACACGTTCTATAGATGTTGCCGTACCGTCATCCGACACATCGATTAACACTGAATTCATTATTGACGGGCCATCAGCGACCGCCAAGCGTTTCGGCATTCCAGTTAAAAACCTTCCTACGACTACCCCTACATCACTCCCTATCACCGAGTTTACCGGACCAATAATACCTACGCCGGTAACGAAAGCTCTTCCCTTCGGTAAAACTCTCACGCTGAACACTCCAAGTAAATCATTAATTAATAAGGGCCTGACTCCGGAGTTACCCCGATGACAGGCCCTTATTAAATCTATACCTTTTTAGGGAATCTGAGTATTCTACCGTGCAAATTCTACGTTACGAGTTTCTCTAATTACAGTAACTTTTATTTGGCCAGGGAAAACGAGCTCTTTCTCTACTTTCTGAGCTATATTCCTGGCCAATGATGCAGAAGACGTATCATCTACATCATCAGGTTTAACCATAACTCTCACTTCTCGTCCGGCTTGTATGGCATATACTTGGTCCACGCCGGCAAAACTGTTTGCTGCGTCTTCCAACTCTCTTAGCCTCTTTACGTACTGCTCCATTGATTCTTTCCGGGCGCCTGGGCGGGCAGCGCTAATAGCATCAGCCGCAGCTACAAGAAATGATTCAACTGACGAGTGCTCATCATCATGATGCTCTCGTATACAAGCACATGTAGGTTGGTTCACACCATATTTTTGAGCAAGGTCTGCTCCTATTTCCGCATGAGGACCCGCAACTTCATGAGTTAAGGACTTACCAATATCATGGAGCAACCCTCCAATTCTAGCCAACTGAACATTAGCTCCAATTTCAGCAGCCATCATACCGGCCAGCAGTCCAACTTCTATAGAATGTGTCAACACATTTTCACCATAGCTGTAACGATATTTCAATCTACCTAGATAATGTATAAATTCAGGATCCAGCCCGGTCACAGACAGATCGAAGGTCGCTTGTTCTCCGGCTTTCGCTATTGTTTGTTCGATATCTGTGTGAGCCCGATTGACCATATCTTCTATACGTGCAGGTTGTATCCTCCCATCAGATACTAATTTCTCCAACGCTAGCTTAGCAATCTCTCTTCTAACCGGATCAAAACATGAAACCGTAACGATTTCTGGAGTGTCATCTATCACAATATCAACACCGGTTAAAGATTCCAGGGCTCTAATATTCCTTCCTTCTCGACCAATCAGTCGACCTTTCATTTCATCGTTCGGCAGGGATACTACAGATGTCGTAGTCTCTGAAACTACATCCGTAGACAGACGGTTTATAGCTAAAGTTATTATATTACGAGCGTTTTCATCAGCCCGCGCTTTACTCTCTTTCTCTAGTTCGTAATACCTCTGAGCCAGGTCATGCTGGGCCTCCTCTTCGGCTTTCAACATAACCATCTCTCTAGCGTCCGACACACTCAAACCTGAAACTTTTTCTAAAGCCTGAGCTTGTTGTGATTTTAGATCCGCCACCTCTAGCAGAGATTCTTCCATCTCACGCTGCTTGTCTGTAAGACTACTACGTTCTAGATCAAGCTCATCGTTCTTAGTTTGCAATTGCTCCTCTCGTTGCAAAAACCTACGTTCCAACTGACTCAACTCTTGACGTTGCTGTTTGATGTCATTCTCGCTGGCAGTACGTATACTTAGAACTTCCTCTTGAGCATCTATGAGTAGCTTACGCTTCTCATCCTCTGCCCTAGATACTAATACTCGAGCTTCTTCTTTAGCGTTATCAATCCGTTTTCCGTCTGCTTTGGCACGGAGTAACATAAATACAGTCACACCCGAACCAACGATACCTGCTATCGCGATGACGGCTAGGATAATAATTAATTCCATGATTGAACCTCCCGTCTCCGATAGTAATTAGGCTCTAGCCTAGTAAGGTAATCGTACCATCTCTGCTTGCGCCAATGTCAAGACAATTGGAACCCTTTGATCAGCACAGGTCTCTATAGCATTGAAAAGCGTCTAATTTCTAAATAAACGCATATTCGACATATATTAACTCTTGGAAGATTAAGTCATATAGAATATAGTTAAATTTACTACGAACAACAGCTATATCGGTGAGATTAGATGCCTAACGATTACTACCAGACCTTAGGGGTAAACAAACAAGATTCCTCTGAAGATATCAGAAAAGCCTTTCGCCAGAAGGCTATGGAATTTCACCCTGACAGAAATAAGAACCCAGACGCTGAAGAAAAATTTAAAGAGATAAATGAAGCCTACCAAATACTAAATGATCCCGAAAAACGTGCTCAATATGATAGATTCGGGCATGCAGGAGTATCTGGCGGTTCAGGGTTTGACAGGCCATTTGATGGCTCAGATATTTTTGGTGGCTTTGGGGACATATTCGATTCATTCTTTGGTGACAGCTCCGGGCGTCGGCCCAATGAGCCACGGAGAGGGCAAGACATTCAGCAGCGAGTAACCTTGACTTTTGAAGAGGCCGTATTTGGTGTAGAAAAAGTTGCCGACATCACCAAATTAGAATTGTGTGACACCTGTGAAGGTCAAGGAAATGAACCAGGCACACCCGTAGAAACTTGTAATACATGCAAAGGAAATGGACAAGTACGCCGAACACAGAGGAGCCTATTTGGTCAATTCGCTCAGATTACAGCGTGTCCAACTTGTCAAGGTAAGGGGAAGATGATTGCCTCTCCTTGCGGCACTTGCAAGGCATCAGGACTACAACGAAAGAATCGAAAAACTGCCGTATCAATACCTGCCGGTGTCCAGAATGGCATGCAAGTAAGACTCACTGGAGAAGGTGATATAGGCGCAAACGGAGGTCCCTCTGGAAACCTATACATCCAAGTCGATGTTCAGGACCATGATCTCTTTATACGGGAAGAATACGATCTTATTTACGAAGTCAACCTCAATATGGCAGAAGCCGCATTAGGTATTGAAAAACAAATTCCCACTCTAGAAGGCACTCCTCAAAACTTATCCATACCAAGCGGAACCCAACCAAACGCTCAATTTAGGGTAAAAGGTAAAGGAGTGCCACATATACATAGCAA
>VFFT01000013.1 GCA_009392775.1 SAR202 cluster bacterium
GATGAAACACATTCTAGTTGTGCTTACTTCTTCCTAAGTAAGAGATAGATAGTAACCATACCAAGAGCAAATAGCCCAAGCAGGGCGCTGTCAGGTATATCCATCACGCCTCACTCCCACCCACACTCATCCCAATCGTGCCACTAAAGATTCTAACTTGCGTACTCTCAACTACTCGATGGTCGTAAGATAATCTGGGTACAACGATATAAACAAAGTACTTTACCACTCGGTTTAGCCACAATCTCAGCATCCCATACCTGCGTACTACGTCCGGTGTGCAAAGGTCGGGCAGTACATTCAATCAGACCTTCGCGAACTGTTGCGAGGAAGTTTGTCTTTGCTTCAACCGTAGTAAAACCTGAAGCAGATTTGGGCAACGACTTGACACAACCATAACCGGCACATGAATCAGCCAGTGCAAACAACGTTCCAGCGTGAAGATAATCGTGCCATCCTGAATGATGTTGTTGAAGTTCGATATGTGCGATCACTTCCGTCGCTTCGACGCTAGTAAATACGATTCCAAGGTGTTCAAACAGGAATCCTTCACCATAGCGGTTAAAGTCTTCTAGGGTATGTGGAACCTCACGGTTCATCGATTTTTCTTATCCGCGTCTTTTTCACTTCTGCGTATTATCTACAAAAGTGACCTTTTAGTTTTCCGAAATATGAAAATCTGATCCTATTTCCTGTAATTTCCAACAAGAGGTGCAAAGTTCTTTTGATGTATCTTGAATATACCGGTACACAATCAACCCAATCTCCCCACCAAATCCTCTGCTCTTAAATGCGTATAACGCATCAGCGTCCAAAAGCCCTGCCGGATCGGGGCATTACGATCAGTTTGATTTAAAACCTAACTGTCTTTAACCATTCTGATGCCTGGCGCTGATTACAGCGCCCCGATCCGTGATCCCTATGTCAGTAAAAAACTTTGGAGCGGGAATTTGGTTTGATCTAATATCCACAGATGACTTTAGCGACTCGAACATGTTGGTGGAGAAAGGGCGAATTCGAATGCTTAGTACACCCGTCGATGGGACTCTTAGATTGCAGTCGAATTAACGCCTTTGTTCTTTCGGTTTAAGATCTAGATATTCGCTAATCTAAATATTAAAGATAGTAGATATTGACTAAATGAATACTCGTTTATTGACTGATCACACGGGTGTTGAAGTGGTTGGTGTCGATTTAACCACTTTCTTGGATGATGAAATTAAGTTAGAACTGATCGATGCATTTCATCGCCATTTAGTTTTGGTAATTCGCAACCAGAGCCTTGACCCACAGCAAATGCTCGACGCCGTGGGTATATTCGGTGAGGTATTCAATCAACACAATAATCTATTTGCTATACCCGATTGCCCACAGATTCATTATCTATCTAATGAAGATCACTACCCAGACGGCAACCGTTATATTCCAGGTGCGGGGTATCACACCGATCATTCCAATGCACTACATCCACCTAAGGCGACTATTCTGTTTGCTAGACATTTACCGGAAACAGGTGGCGACACGCAGTTCGTCAATATGTATTCTGCTTATGCAGGCCTATCCGATTCGATGAAGTCGCGGATTGCTAATCTGAAAGCCGAGCATGTCTATCAGAGTAGCCACAGTTCCCGTAAGTTGATGGCGCTAACGGATGCCAGTGCAAAGAATGTCCCTGATGTGGTTGTTCATCCTCTAGTAAGAACCCACCCCGTGACAGGCCGGAAAGCTCTGTATATCAATCCGATCCGTATTGAGGCGATAGAAGGCTTGTCTGAACCTGAGATGTTGTCCCTAATGGATGAGCTAATGGAGCACGCAACAAATGAGAAGTATCAGTACCGCCATCAATGGAGATTGGGCGACTTAGTAATGTGGGATAACCGGTGTCTACTGCATAAGGCAAATGGCGACTACGATATGTCACAACTCAGATATCTGTACCGCGTGATGTTGAAAGGGGATAGGCCAATCTAAAGAATTTAAGTAAGCAAGCTTCAGTATTGATGCTAAGGATCGACAGCCCAAATTATTGCCAGTATTACAAGTAAAACTACGATGGCAAATCCTGTACCACCGCCTATGCCCAACATCCTCAAAACCAGGCTGCGTTTACGCTTCACGCACTATTTCTTGCTGATTCGCTTCATCTTCCATAGTAGAAATGTAGCAGATATAAATGGGCAAGGAATGTTGACCTGATAACATATCTCGTACTACTTAAGTCAGAAAAGGAAGGAACAGTGGAAAAGGTAGAGCGCTTCTACATCGGTCCTCAGATCGACATGCCGAAAATCAGGTCTGAGGCTAGAGCGGGTGGTGTACCAACGGTAGCTGTGGCGAAGGTGGGCAATCTGGTCTTCACCAATGGCGTGGTGTCGAACCATCCCGAAACCGGCGAACATGTCGCTGGAGATATCAAAGTGCAGACGAGACAAGTGCTTGAGAATCTAAAAATGGGGCTTGAAAAAGCCGGGACCAGTTTTGAAAATGTCGTTATGGTTCACGCGTTTCTGAGAAACATGGAAGACTGGCCAGCCTACCACGATGTCTATATCGAATATTTTCCAGAACATGCACCACCGCCACGTTATACCGTTCAGGCCGAGATGGCCTCACCTGAGTTGTTGATCGAGATTCACATGACGGCAGCTGCATGAGAGGTACAGGCTTCTATGCAGGATATGGGTTACGGTAGCCCTAGCTGGACCTAATAACATAACTCGTACCACAGGGGAGAGATAGGCTATGTCAGGCTATATCGTGACTGATTTTCAGCTCTCTATTAAGGAAGGAAAGCTTGATGACTTCAAGGCGATAGTAAGCACAATGGTTGAAATAACCAATCTGAACGAGCCCAACACATTAGTCTACGAATACCATATCAACGAAGATGGCACCGAGTGTCACTTACTTGAAACCTTCAAAGACTCTGACGCATTCATGGTTCATTTGGGAAATGTGGGTCACCTGTTTGACACACTGTTTGAATCGGCGACCATGACTCGAGCCAAAATATATGGCAATCCATCCGCTGAGTTACAACAGGCGCTTGATCCGCTGGGCGTAGAGTATTTTGCGCATTTAAATGGGATTGAGCGTTCTAGCGAAAAGAAAACATATACAGAACAAGCAAGAGAGTATGCTCGTGCTAGAGAAGGTTAAAGCTCCATCAACTCAACAGCATTGACATAGCCTTGAATGCTTGCAATTTTTCCATGTTAGTCATAATTTCACCGTAACAAATGATCGTCAGTT
>VFFT01000014.1 GCA_009392775.1 SAR202 cluster bacterium
TTTTTCAGTAAATCAGACGTAGACGAATATGATGAATTTGCTGAAACTGCGATTGGTGACGATAATATATTAGATCTTTCCGAAATCATTCGGCAATATACTATAGCTGGCCTGCCGATGAAACCGTTGTGCGAAACTAATTGCATGGGGTTATGTCACGCCTGTGGGGGAAATCTTAACAAAGTGAACTGTGTCTGTGCCCAAGATAATATAGATCCAAGATGGGCTAATCTGTTAAATATAGCCCAAGATTAGATTAGGTGTAAAAGAGGTATATATGGGAGCGCTACCCAAGAAGAAATTAACAAGAGCACGGCGTGGACGACGCATAATAGGGCGAACATTAAGTCCTGTAAATCCTTCCTATTGTGCAAGGTGTCGGAAAGCAAAACTGCCGCATACTGCTTGTCCAGCTTGTGGGTTTTATAAAGGCAGGCAGGTTACTACAGTTTCTAGCTAATCAGTCTGTCGGGAAGGGCGTTTAAATAGGGCTATTTGTGATTTGTTATGGGTGTTAGGGGGAAAGTTGTATGGAAATACTATTACAAAGTAGGGGCTTATTTGCTAGAATGCCTCGTACCTAAAGCGAGCTACTGATTAAGTGATGAATATTACACACAACGATATGAAATATTCATATGTATTTCCGGGACAAGGGTCTCAGTCTGTAGGCATGGGCAGCGAGTTATACCTCCATTCAGCTTCAGCCAGAGAAGTGTTCGAGGAAGCCGATGATATTTTAGGACAGTCGTTGTCCAGACTTATGTTTGATGGGCCAG
This sequence comes from SAR202 cluster bacterium, assembly GCA_009392775.1. The sequence continues at coordinate 780 of VFFT01000014.1, forward strand.
AGGATGACCTTAAGCAGACCTTAAACTCACAGCCGGCTATTATGGTGGTCAGTATTGCATGCTGGAAAGCGTGGGAGGAGATATTGGGTCGAGATAGGCATAATGTTCTGGCAGTCGCAGGGCATAGTCTCGGTGAATATACCGCTCTGGTTGTCTCTGGGGTGCTTAGCTTCGCGGACGGCTTGCGATTAGTTCAGGAACGTGGCCGGCTCATGCAGAAAGCGTCTGTTGATCACCCAGGTGCTATGTCAGCAGTTCTGGGATTGGATGAAGAATCTTTAGAACACGTCTGTTCCGAAACAGGCGTAGAGCTCGCTAATATCAACTCAGATGATCAAATGGTTATTAGTGGCGACAAGTTGGCCGTGGCACAAGCTATGGATTTAGCCTTAGCTAGAGGTGCTAGAAAGGCCATATCGTTGCAAGTGAGTGGAGCCTTTCACTCTTCTCTTATGTCAGGCGCGTCTCGCGGGCTCGAAGATGCTGTGCGTATACTTGAGTTTAAAACCCCTGAGATTCCAATAATAGGTAATTACAGTGGTACGCCTATAACGACTGTAGAAGAGGTAAAAAAGGAATTGTCCGATGGTTTGTGCCATTGTGTGCAATGGAGGAATTCAGTCAGGTATATGGTAGAGTCCGGTGTTTCACGTTTTGTTGAATTTGGACCTGCGAGGGTACTGAGTAGCCTTATAAAACGTATCGACAAAGGTGTAGAAGCTATAACGTTGTCAGATACAGATTCTATAAAAAAGGTTAGAGAGTCAAATTAATAATGTCTATCGACGCTCGCCATACAGGTAGAATTTTGGCTTTACAGGCTCTGTTTGCTCAAGATATGTGCGACCAAAGCCAGGATACCCTAGAATGGTTAGCAGATGAGGATGATTACTATGTCGATTCAGTATACTTCGCTAGAGAACTCGTAGAAGGTGTCAGGTGCGAGTCGATTGCTTTAGACCAGCAGATACATGAATACGCTCCTGCATGGCCTACCGCCCAACTGTCCGTTGTTGATAGGAATATACTCAGAATTGCCCTGTACGAGGTGCTCTTTCAGAAGAAGGCTCCTCTTAAATCAGTTGTTAATGAGGCTGTAGAGTTGGCCAAAGCTTTCGGCAGCGACACTTCCGCGCGTTTTGTGAATGGTGTGTTAGGATCAGTCGTTTCAGATATCGGCCAACAAGTTGATATAATTGCTTAGATGTCGTGTGAAGGGGGATAAATAGTGGCCACTGTTTATGAAAGAGTAAAAAATATAGTTGTAGATAAATTGGGAGTCGACTCTGGGGATGTGGAAGAAAGTTCATCCTTCGTTGAGGATCTTAACGCCGACTCGCTGGATTTGGTAGAAATGATAATGGCTTTTGAAGAGGAGTTTTCTACCGATGATCAGCCGATAGAGATATCAGATGAAGATGCAGGTAGTATAGCGACGTTGCAAGATGCAGTAGATTATCTGAAACAGCAAGGCGTTGAAGATTAGTTGTAGTTTTTGAAAACACGTGTATTTTGGTATCGTTATTGTTTTACTGAGATACTTAGCGTCAGGTCCTATTAGCCGCCGAGCATCAATTTACAGGTATATTCTTGTGTTTAGGTATAATTCCATCATTAATTATGGAAAACTTACAGCAAATAGCTGCTTTGATTGGCCGGTGCACGGACTGTGATCTGCATGCAAGCCGGATCAACGTGGTTCCTGGTGAGGGTGATTCTAACGCGGAGATAATGTTTATTGGTGAAGGCCCAGGTCAGCATGAAGATAAGCAAGGTCGCCCGTTTGTCGGAGCGGCTGGCAATCTTTTGGACGAAATGCTCAAAGCCATTGGCTTAAGTAGGGGATCAGTATTTATAGCAAATATGGTGAAATGTCGTCCCCCCAGCAACCGAGATCCGCAACCGGATGAAATTCTAGCGTGCAGTAAGTATTTGGATCGTCAAATTGAGGTAATTAATCCGTTAGTGGTAGTCACGTTAGGAAGGTTTTCATTGGGCAAATTCTTCCCCGGAGAGGGCATATCGAAAGTTAGAGGATCTATTAGGTATTATGAAGGACGGCCGATCTACCCTATGTTGCATCCTGCAGCGGCTCTTTATCGTCGTGAATTGAAGGAAACTATATATCAAGATTTTCAAGCTCTTCCAGATATTCTAAATAATCTTCGCAGGTCTAAGTTGACAGAACCTCCGTCTGAGCATGCTAGTACTAATATGGATGAACCTCCTACACAGATGACTCTTTTTTAAGGAAATTTAATAGTGGAACCAAGTTTGCGGGTAATACCTCTAGGTGGCTTAGGCGAAATCGGTAAAAATATGATGGCCTTGGAATACGGCGACGATATAGTTGTCATAGACTGCGGAGTCCAATTTGCTTCAGATGATTTGCCTGGTATAGACCTAATAATCCCAGATATAAGCTACCTCATCGAGCGGTCAGATAGAATCAGAGGGATATTAATCACCCATGGGCATGAGGACCATATCGGCGCATTGCCGTTTGTGTTGCCATCTTTAGATGTGCCTGTTTATGCTCCTAAACTTGCTCATGGCTTGATTTCCGTGAAGATAAAGGAACGATCCAACTG
>VFFT01000015.1 GCA_009392775.1 SAR202 cluster bacterium
ATGGTGCTAATAGTGACGTGTACTTCGACTCATTGTAACATAAGATATTACAGACTTTTGTCTATAATAGTTCTATGATTCGGCCCATCAATTGACCTCAAAATATATAACGAGGCTTGTGATATGAGTATTCAGATGGAGATAATCGGCATATCTGGTATGCCAGAGACTCAAATGGGCGACGACGTGAGTCGTCAAATATTGGATGCTTGCGTCGCATCTGGGATTGGAATAATGGACGGAGACATATTCGTCGTCACACAAAAGATTATTTCTAAAGCTGAAGGTAGAGTAGTGGCAATATGTGACGTGGAACCTTCTGAACTGGCCGTCTCTATATCTGAGGGTCACCGGAGGGATCCCAGACATACGGAATTGATTCTGCGTGAGAGTAGAAGAATTGTAAGAATGGACAGGGGCAATATAATCAGCGAAACACATCATGGATTCAATTGTGCTAATGCTGGGATTGATGCGTCTAATATTCCAGGAGAAGGAACTGTTGCCCTCTTGCCCGTTGACCCGGACAAGTCCGCGTATGGAATTCGTCGTTCTATAATGGAGTCAATAGACGTTAATGTGGCTGTTATTATTTCAGATACTTTTGGAAGGCCATGGAGAACAGGTGCTGTGAATGTTGCTATTGGAGTGTCTGGTATGGACCCCATGGAGAGTTATGTTGGCGAAGAAGACGACAACGGAAATCTAATGTATACAACTGTTATTTGTGTCGCTGATGAGTTGGCCGCGGCTTCAGAATTAGTAATGGGTAAGACGTCTAGAATTCCTGTTGCTTTAATTCGTGGGTATGATTATATCTCCTCAGATTCAGCAAGTAGTAAATCATTGATTAGGGATCCAGATAAAGACATGTTTCGCTAAAACTTAAAATGTTGGCAGTCTTAACTGCTCTTCATATTGAAACCGAGACACGCTGATTCCGAGCAAGCGAAATTTTCTCGAGGGTGTTATTTCTGGGTATAGGAGTTTCCAAGCTGTGTTGATTATTGTAAGTTGATCGTTAGTTGTACTGGGCAGGGTGGCTTGCCGGTTGAAAGTTGTGTAGTCGGTCAGCCGGAGTTTTACTGTGATCGTCTTTCCTTGCAATGATTTATTAGCTAGCCGGTTAGATAGTTTTGTGGCTAGTTCAAAAATTTGTTGATATATCTCGTCTGGATCCATCAAGTCAGGTGAGTATGTATTCTCGATGCTAACTGATTTGGGTGTTTTCTCAGCTTGGACTGGGTCTGTATCGTTTCCATTGCATTTTCGCCATATGTCGATACCTCTCTTCCCGAATTGTTTGAGGAACCAGTCTAAAGGCTTCTCTGCTAACTGGCCGATAGTATAGATATTTTGAGAGTGCAAATTTTCTACTGATTTTGGCCCTATACCGGGAAGCTTATGTACATCTAAATTTGCAAGAAAGCTTCTTTCGTCTCCTAAGTCAACTACTACGAGTCCATCTGGTTTGTCTAGGTCTGAGGCTATTTTTGAAATAGATTTATTGGTTCCCACTCCTATAGATACAACTAAACCTACTCTCTGCAATACCTGCCTCTTAATGAGATTGGCGTAGTAGACCGCCGAATGATGTTCATCAATAATGTTTGTGATATCTAAGTAGGCTTCGTCTAGAGATAATGGTTCTATGAGATGAGTGAGATTTGAAAATATATCCATGACTTGCTCTGAAACAGATCTATATCGATCAAACCGAGGTTTGATCAAATGTGCTTGGGGGCACAACCTAAGAGCTGTGCGAGTGGGCATTGCTGACCTTATCCCAAAGCTTCTTGCCTCATAGGACGCTGCGGCTACCACGCCGTGATTTTCTGGACGACCGCCGACAATAACTGGTGTTCCTATTAAAACAGGATTATCCATTTGCTCGACAGAGGCATAAAAAGCGTCGAGGTCTGCGTGCAATATGTGTCGTTGCACGTGGTAGTTTGTCATGCTATTCCTTGTGGGGTCCTTTAAGCATTAAATATTCAGACTCGGTTATTGTACACAATGTGTAGATATAAATAGGAGGGTGAAGAGGCACAATGTTCAACATTATGATATATAAATCACCTGATTAATTATTGCGCGACTATAGATGGAGGTATACACTGTAATACTCACGCCGTCATAATATTACTAATTCCGATAATGTTGTGCGCGGTGGAACCATATAATAACTTTTTGGAGATACCTCAGAGTATTGGATCCACGCCAAGATTCCACATCTGATAGTCAAAAACTTTATTACGGCTGGTGGATGGTAGCTCTTACCTCTGGCATGATATTTTTTGCCAGTGGCATATTTTTCAGAGGATTTACTGTCTTAGTGCCTTTTATTAGGGATGCGTTGGGAATAACTCAAGCCCAAACTAACCTGATTTTTTCTATTGCGAGAGCGGAAGGTGGATTGGAAGGTCCGTTCGCTGGGTGGTTGATAGATCGATTTGGTAATCGGAAGCTTTTAGTGCCCTGCATTATACTCGCAGCTCTTGGGTATTTTGCTCTTTCCTTTTTTGTTAGTAATGTATGGATGTTTGCGTTGGTGTATCTGGGGATGGTTTCGTTGGGTAACAGCATAGCATTTCAACACGCTATGTTTGCGGGGTTAAATCAGTGGTTTCGCCGAAGACGGTCTTTAGCCATTTCGATCCTAGCTGCTACTGCCTCTCTAGGGGGTTTGGTTATGGTGCCCACTATGAACGCACTCATAACTAGGTATAGTTGGCAGACGGCAACTCTTTTGTCCGGCGTTTTATACACGATCATATTACTTCCACTCACTATATGGTTTAGGAATCGTCCTGAGGATCTGGGTCTTTTACCTGACGGCGATAAGACTCCACCAATAGCTTCAGTCGCTGATATGGGTAACGGTGCATCAGAAACAGTGGGAGCGGAGTTACGAGACTATACTGTTAAAGAAGCTGTTCGCACCCAAGCGTACTGGCTGCTGTTAGTTGGCGCGGGTTTGAGACAAATGGCTACATTAGGGATATTAGTTAGTCTTATCCCGATACTTGAAACTAAAGGCGTAACTAGGCAAGAAGCAGCCAATCTAGCTGGAGTAATGTTTGGTATTAATTTTGTTGCTAGGCTAGGCTTAGGATGGCTTGCAGATAATTGGTCCAAGTCAATGATCTTGGGTATTACTCTGTCTATCGAGGCAATAGGCTTCTTATTCTTATTTATTGGCGAATGGCACGGGTTTGGGGTGGTACTAATACTGCTTTTCATTCTTTCGCAAGGTATAGGTGATGGAGCGGGAATAATAATTTGGGCGGCCGTCGGAGAATATTATGGTAGAGATCGCTTTGCTACTTTACGTGGTTATATAACATTTGCGTTTAGTTGGGCGCTAATAGCATCTCC
>VFFT01000016.1 GCA_009392775.1 SAR202 cluster bacterium
GTAGCTATGGGACATAACTTAGACGATGAAGCAGCTACTCTTCTAGGGAACATCTTGCATTGGGAAATCGGCAGCCTTGCGAGGCAATCACCCTCTTTACCGTCAAAAGGCGACAATTTGATCAGCCGAGTAAAACCTTTGTACACCATGACAGAAAGAGAAGTCGCGGCAAACGCTATTTTGAGAGGCATAGCATATATAGAAGAAGACTGCCCTAATTCTTTAGGAGCCAAATCTATAATTTACAAAGAAGCTATCGATTCTATAGAGCTACATTCACCTGGCACAAAGCATAGTCTAGTATCAGGATTTCTGGATCGCGTGAGACCTATAATGGAAACCTCTCAGGATGAGTTCAATCTGAACGATTGCACCATCTGTGGACAACCTACGACGAGTGAAACTTGCTCATTTTGCCGAATGTGGGCCACCGCACACCAGAAAGCTAGGTCAAACAACCCTTAATGCTTAGTGATAGGCAGCTATCTTAAATACCCAACAAAGCCTCCAAGTTTTTCCAGAGGATAGCCTCTTTTTCCTCCTGAGTTAGACTTTCCAAACTCAGAATCCAAGATACTGGCCAATCGAAGCACATATCGAACGGCCAATCTGTGCCAAATAACACTTTATCTATACCGACAGAATCTATTAGAAATCTTAAAGCCTTTTCATTCTGAGTTAGGCAATCATACCAGAACTTATTCAAGTATGTGCTGGGCGGACTCGATATATGTTCACGAGCTTCAGATCTTACTTGCCAGCCTCTGTCCATACGGCCCGCTCCAAAACATGTATAACCCCCACCATGAGATAAACAAACGCGCAACCCTGGATATTTATCCATCACACCTCCAAAAACGAAGGATGCAAATGTAACAGCACGATCGGCTAGGTTTCCAATTGTATTAGTCAGGTGATATTCATCAAGCCTCGGAGTGACAACTGTGTCACCTCCCTGATGAACTAGTAGAACAGCTCCAAGCTGTTCAGCTGCTTCCCATAAAGGATAAAACTCAGGATCATCATAGGTTTTACCATTAACATGATCAGCGATCATAGCACCCTTTAAACCAAGTTGAGTCATTGACCGTTCCAATTCTGCAACTGAAGCTTTAACATCCTGCATTGGCAAATTAGCTAATCCAGCAAATCTATCGGGATGATCTTTAGTCAACTGTGAAACATAATCATTGCATTCGACATTCATATCAGATATCTGCTTAGGATCACGATCATAAAAATAGAAAAATGCCCCGGTAGAAAGAACGTGAACATCAACACCCAGTGAATTCATGTCGTTAATCCTTTGCTCAGGGGTCCACATTGTTCTAGGGTTGTATTTATGACCATTAAATATCTGTTCTGGTGTTATCCCATACCAGTCCTTACCTTTGTGCATTGCATCAAAGCAAGATTCGGGAGATATATGAGCATGAATATCTATACTACGCATTTTTCAGTGTTGCTCCTAATATTAGGTTTTGTTTTGGCCACTATTCAGATAGGTCCTATATACTAAAGGCCTAGAAGACCTTCGAGGTTCTTCCACAAGATCATATCTTTTTCTTCTCTCGTCAGACTATCTAAGTTCTGAACCCAGGAGACTGGCCAATCTATACACATATCTGCTGGCCAATCGGTGCCAAGTACCACCCTATCGGCCCCAACTGTATCAATCAAATACCTGAGAGACGATTCACTTTGAGTTAAACAATCGTAATAAAACCGCCTTAGATAGCTGCTTGGCGGCTCAGAAATGTTGGCACTAGCCTCTGGACGTACTTGCCAACCACGGTCCATACGTCCAATACCGTAACACGTATAACCACCGCCGTGACACAGGCAAATTTTTAGGTCAGGACATTTATCCATTACCCCACCAAACACCATTGCAGCAAACGTAATAGTCCTATCCGCTAAGTTGCCTATGCTATTTGCTAAATGATAGCGATTAATCCTATCGGTCACTATAGTTGGATACGCTTGATGGATTAATACAAAAGCACCCATTTGCTCCGCCGCTTTCCAAAATGGCAGAAACTCTGGTTCATCATAAGTATGACCATTCACACTGTCATCAATCATCACTCCTTTAAACCCCAAAGTTACAACTGCTCTTTCCATTTCATTTATCGCAGCACCAATGTCCTGCATCGGAATAGTTGCCAATCCAGCCAGACGCTCTGGGTAATCCATCGTCATTTGATGAAGTTCATTGTTGCAATCTCTGGCGATAGCGATAGCCGTAGTCAGATTTTCATCATATTTGTAGAAAAACACGTTAGTGGAAACAACTTGAACATCCATTCCCATGGAGTCCATCTCCGATATCCGCTCCGCCGGAGTCCAATTAACTCTCGGATTAAACAATTCACCTTCCGCAGATGTCATGTTATGCCATTTTCGATTGTTTAAAACATCTTTCTGAAAACACTGTGGAACAGTGTGAGCGTGTATATCTATAGTACGCATTTAAATCCTCTCAGTACGTAACCTTATCTACGAAAAAAGTCAGTTTATAATTCACGAGATCATCATTCACGGTCATATTCCCAGCAAGTCTTCTAAATTACGCCACAGAATGGCTTCTTTTTCATATTGAGTCAAACTTTCTAAACCCATAATCCAAGATACTGGCCAATCTACTGCCATATCGGCGGGCCAGTCCGTGCCAAACACTATTCGATCGATACCAACGGTATCAATAAGGTACCTCAATACTTCTTCACTATGTGTCAAACAATCATAGTAGAACTTATTAAGGTAACTACTAGGTGGTTTATCTATATTCACTCGTGCTTCGGGGCGCACTTGCCATCCTCTGTCCATTCGGCCTATACCATAGCAGGTATATCCTCCACCATGAGACAGACATACTCGTAAATCCGGAAATTTATCCATAACTCCGCTGAACACTAGAGAGGCATATGTCACAGCTCTATCTACAAGGTTTCCAATTGTATTGTGAAGGTGATATTTTCCATTACGATCTGTAACAAGCGTATAGCCACCTTCTTGATGCACTAATAGAACTGCGCCCATCTCTTCAGCTGCTTTCCATAGGGGCAAAAATTCTGGATTATCAAAAGTTTTGCCGTTAACCTTGTCATCTATCATTGCCCCAACAAGACCTAACTTAGTGACTGCATACTCTAGTTCATTCACCGCAGCTTTAACATCTTGCATGGGTATTTGTGCCAATCCCTTAAATCTATCAGGATAGTCGACAGTCATCTGGTGAACTTCTTCATTACATTCCCTATGCATAGCGGCAATTACTGTTGCATCCCTGTCATAGTAGTAAAACTGTGCGGCGGTAGACACAACATGCACATCAACACCAAGAGAATTCATGTCAGCTATTCGTTCTTCGGGAGTCCAAGAATTTCTCGGTCCGATCCTTTGTTCACCCGGCTTAACCCCATGCCATTCTTTACCAGATTGAGCTG
>VFFT01000017.1 GCA_009392775.1 SAR202 cluster bacterium
CAGCATTGCTTCCGTTTTGGGACCCTTTATTTTCAGCGGATCCTCTTGGGCCATCAGCCGGTTTCTTTCGGCGGGTGGCGGTATTTGAACTAGTCCCTTTTGCTGATGCTTTTCGGGGATTCGGACTTCTGGTTTTCGATTTGGGAGATCCCTGGGAGAATTGATCTTCTGGATAGAAGCTCCCGTAATCAAAATCAGGTAGTCTGCGGCGTTCGATAGATTCACCTAGCAGTTTCTCTACTGATTTAACCATCTGGGCATCTGCTCTGACAGCTAGAGTGAAAGCTTCACCCTGGTTTGTGGCTCTGCCAGTTCTACCAATTCTATGGGTGTAGTCATCTACAGTACCTGGCATGTCAAAGTTTATTACGTGAGTTACATCGGTTACATCAATACCGTGGGCTGCTATATCAGTAGCTACCAGGATATCGTATCGGCCGCGGCGAAAGCCATTCATGGAATGCTGTCTCTGTGATTGGGACATATTCCCCTGGAGTTCAGCCGTCTTGTGGCCTTCTCTCTTTAGATCAGAGGCTATCTCTTTGGCCTTATACTTAGTTCTGGTGAATACCAGGACCTTTCCTGTAGGAGTCTGCTTGATAAGACTGAAGAGAAGGGGTTTTTTAAGCGAAGGAGTGATTGGATACAACGAATGCGAAACAGTATTAGCAGGGGCCAGTGCATCGACCTGTATAGTCTTGGGATTATTCAGAATCTGCATTGATAGGTCGCGTATCTCTTTGGGCATGGTAGCGGAATAGAAGAGTGTCTGGTGCGGTTGGGTTATATCCTCGATGATAAGGCTTACGTCTGGGAGGAAGCCCATGTCGCACATGGTATCTGCTTCATCTAGAACCAATATATCCAGTTTGTCCAATCTTAAATTCCCATCACGCATATGATCTAGTAGCCTGCCAGGACAGCCGATTACCAGGTCGACTCCCTGCCGGAGAGCCCGAGTTTGATGAAACTTGCTTACGCCGCCATATATTGCTGATATACGAACTCTAGTTCCGGAGGCAAAATCCAGTGCGTCCTGATATACCTGTTCTGCCAGTTCTCGTGTGGGAACAACGACCAGGCTTTTGATGTGGCGGGATTTATCCTTATGTATCTTCTGTATTACAGGAAGAAGGAATGCGGCTGTTTTACCCGTACCCGTCTGTGCAAGTCCTAAGACATCGTGTCCGTTAAGAGCTTCTGGGATAGATTGGTGTTGTATTGGGGTTGGTTCAGAAAACCCCTTTCGTTTGACTCCTGAGAGAATCTCAGAGTCTAGGTGGAACTCGTCAAAGTTCACTAAAAGAACTCCTATGGTTTGGTTGAGACACAATTTGCCTCAGAAGGTAATACTTAATACGTGATCACTAATCTAAATGAAAGAGAATAAGAGGTGGTTTGTAGTAAAATCTTCCAGACAATTGTATCAGGCTTAGGGCGTTAATACCAACGGTAATTTATTCGACTTACTGTAATTTTACTGTAAGCCGCCATTTTTGTAGGGTTCATCAATTTCAATTTGAAGCCCGTTGGCCAATGCGTTTGTTTTATTTGCCATTCCTACAATGGCCATTAGTTCCATTAGCATTTCATCGGTCATTCCTTTTGCCCTTGCGGCCGCAGTATGACTATTTGTACAGTAATTGCAGGAATTACTGGCACTAATGGCTATGTAAACCATCTCTTTAGTCAATGGGTCTATGGAACCCGGAGCCATCACAGACTTAATTGTGTTCCAGGTGTCTTTTAGCAATCTAGGTTGGTTGGCAAGCGCTTTCCAGAAATTGTTTACCCAATCCGATTTCCTGACACTCATGATGTCGTCATACACGGATTTGACCTCGTCTGACGCCATGTTGTATTCAATTAATTTTACAGTGCTCACGGTTTTCTCCTGGTACGTCTACAGTTTATATTTATTCGCGCTGAATTATCCTTCGTTGTTAGTTATAGATATCGGATCTCCGAGTATATGCATGAGTCTGTTTGCCCACGCAAATATGGATGTGGCCAATATCAAGTCGAGTATTTCGGACAGGTTTAGTCCCAAGCTGGTCAGTGCTTGAATGTCTTCAATGTCCAGGTCTACCGGGTGTTTGGAAAGCTTCGTGGCAAACAGGAATATGTTACGTTGCCTTTCGTCCAGAGCCTGGAGGGTCTCGTCATTGAAGATAGATTCGATAACATCTTCTGTTTTTGTTAGCTGGTTATATCGTGAAGCATGTACCGCCGCGCAATATATACAGCGGTTGTATACAGAGCACGCGACAGCCCCAAGCTCGGTCTCCTGTCGGGATAAGCCACCGTGGCTGTACATTATTCCGTTGAATAAAGGGGTCCTTGCATTTAAAGTTTCAGGATCGTGTGCGAGAACCAATACATACTCACCGACTCCAGTATCTGATGGAGTTACTTTCATTGCTTCCAGTTGTTCTGCTGTAGCTTCCTTGAGGTCAACGGGTTTTATTCGTGGTCTCCAGAAAGGCACTATATTGGTGAGTTCTGTTACAGGATCGGACATTATATCTCTCCCATTAATCTAATGCCTTTTATAACTCGAATGGCATAATTCATGAAAGCTATTATTTCAGAGAGTCTTACTATGTCTGACGTTGTTAAACCGTTAGCTTCTAATGTTTTTATATCAGCGTCATCTACGTTCCTGGGATTTTTAGTAACTATGTCGGAATGTTTTATCATCGCTTCAATAGTTCCAGGGTATGACACTGATAGGGATGGGTCGACGATACGGATAGCAGGATCATCGGTTGGTATCATAGATTTATAGTGATCAGCCAACTCAAATTCTTCGTGTAATGACGCAATTCTGCCTGCTAGAGCGGCTCGGTATGTATAAGTTATCCCTCCAGGCTCTTGAGGCTTCAAACAGGCGTCGTGTGCCTGCTGGGATAGCCCGATCAAATCAGACCTGCCTAAAAGCACCTGTGTAAGAGCGGGTGACAGGGATATTCCGGCAGCTTTGATCATTTCAAAACTTATAGAGTTCTGAGATGTCATGGTGGTTCTCCTCAGGATTTTTGTCGCCGAGTGTAATCAAGACCTGCTGTTAATCCGGGGTATGATTTTGAAACAGGCGTTATTATTACCTTAAAACCCTGTTCTATTCGGAGTAAAACCTGATCGGGTGTGTTGGCCGCAGTAGCGCATGCTACCCCAAATTCCTTACAGGTCTCTAGTATCGTTAATAGATTTTGTTGGACTTCAGGATGTGCCGAGTCAGTTCCTAGCCCCATTGAAACGGCCATGTCTCCAGGGCCTGCCCATATTATTCCAATACCCTGGACGCTAGAGAGTATGTCCCTCAGGTTGTCTACTCCTTCTTGGTCTTCAATAATAGCCATAAGGATCAGGTTACCGTTTGGATTTAATGGCCATAAATCACAAGCGTCATAATATTCTTCAGGGGTTAATCCCCAGTATCGGGGTGCGTATTTGTTGGACCAACCACGTTGGCCCGCAGGTTCAGTGTAAAGACTGGTGCGGAGTTGAGGGTATCTACACGCCGATACTACTTCAATGGCATCCTGAACTGTTGTGAGGTGGGGAATTATTATTCCGTATACGCCTGTGTCTAATGTCTGCTTTATG
>VFFT01000018.1 GCA_009392775.1 SAR202 cluster bacterium
TTTACACATACCTGACATACTTGGCAGAATGCGTGGATACCGTAGTCTACTGGCTTGTCATAGGTGACATTAGCGTCAGTAGTTATCATTAATAACCTTTGTCGGTTACCAGCGTGAGGAGTTAGTAGATATCCACATGCTCCCATCTGGCCTAGCCCAGCTGCTACGTGCATGGCAATTATTGGTCCAGTGGCGTCGCTGGAGTGAATTACCTGTGCGTGGTAGCCCTCACCATGAATCAGGTTGGCTAGCTCTAATGCGGCCGCTGCCTGAGTCCTGTAAGTGCTGGAGTGTACTATCTCAGCGTCAACGCTAGGAATAGTCTGTGTTGGCTCAAAATCCTGTTCATATGCTAAGCAGATAGCATGCTGGTATCTGTTGAACCCGCGCTTGCTAGCATATTCATATCTTGTGTCGTAGGCACATATGCCTACTTCCAAGAAGCCTAACTCTCTAGCCTTGTCTTTAATAGCTTCTGTAATATCATTACCGCTTGGCTGAGCGCTAGGTTCTAGCTCTGCAGTCTGACGGGTTGCCATTATAAGGTTTGAGTTTAGCTTGTCGTGCTCCTTGCGAATCTCACGCATCTCTACGTGCTGGTCTCTAAGAGTGTTAGCCCAGTCGCGTGAAGCCCTTTCAGTGATATTCATTGTCTCTAATGGATATTCACGAGCGTACCAGTCAACTTCTCGCTGATTGGTAGGGATACCTGCGTTGTCCCCCTGTGTCTCAAGTTCTTCAGGTATTGGAATTGAAACATCGGGCTCGCCGTATCGCTTGCCTGGTCGTATGACCTCATGACCGATCTTTAGCATACTAGCTCCTCCCTAAATTAGGTTTCTTTTGAAGGCTTATTACAGAATTTAAACCTTCAGTTAGTAATTGTCAATACATATTGTTGACCGAATTTAGCATTTACATAAACAATACACAACTTGGCGTACTACCTGTAACGAATCGCGTACTTTTTGTTACGAAAACATGCATATTTTGTGCAAATGTAGCCATTAAGTAACGTCCGGGGTTTTACTAGCAGACTGGTACAGCCAACTTTATCACTATCAATAAATTATTTTCCTGTTCTTTTAGCTATCATAGCATCAGCTAATGGGCTAGCACCTGGACGGACGCTTACATTTATTAATGAGGGAAGGTTTGAAGCTATTGCGCGTTCAACGGCAGGAGACACGTCTTCTGCTTTCTCCACATATTCTCCATATCCACCAATTGTCTCAACGACTTTGTCATATCTGATAAAGCGTAAGTCTGTGCCTATTGCTCGGTTGTAATATGCCAATTGGAATGTTTTATCGATTCCCCAGTTAGAATCGTTGCCCATTACTACTGTTATAGGTAGGTTATGGCGAATACATGTGTCGAATTCCATGGAATAAAATCCAAACGCTCCGTCTCCAATAAAAGTTAGTACCTTGCTCTTTGGGGATGCCACTTTGGCAGCCATAGCATATGGGATGCTTGCTCCCAAGTGACTCAAGGGTCCGAGTCTTAAGAAATGCCCAGGTTTTTTCGCTGGCAGGTAAGATCTACCCCATTGGACATAATCTCCCCCGTCCATAATTATGAAGGTGTCATCATCGATAAGATGCTCTATATTTGTGTAGATATCGAGGGGATGCAGTGGCTGTGCTCCGTTGGCGTGATTTCTTAGTTCTTGCAACCAGGCCTCTCGATCACTCCGTAAATCCGACAACCAGTGGTCTGATTTTGATTTGCCAGTAATCTCAACTGCATCAGTGATTTGTTCTGTTATCGCACCGAGATGACCGAATAACCCAACGGAAACTCCTCTGTTTCGTCCAATTTCTGCTTCCGATGGGTCTGCTTGAATAAGTTTCGCATCGGCACTAAAGGACTGACCATACCCATATCTATGATCTAAACGTTTGCCGAGAAGGAGTACTACGTCCGCTTCTCTAAATCGAAGAGCAGTCTTATTTAAAGCGCCATCAGCGTAACCAAAGCATAAAGGATGGTTATCGTCTATCAGACCCCTGCTTTGTTCCACAGTGAATATGGGGGCTCCTGTCGCTTCAACTAATTTCTCAAGTTGCTCGGGTTCTATAGAATACCTAGCGGCATTACCAACAATTATTACTGGCTTGGTAGAGTTTGATAGTAATGATGCTGCTTGTTTGATTAGGCTGCTATCTCCCTGAGACCTACCGGTATTCCGGTATTCACTAGGTAAAAATGACGGTAGCTCCTCTTCGCTAATAAGTTGCTCCTGTATGTCTATAGGAAAGGTTAAGTGGACCGGTCCGGTGCGACCTGATGTAGCAGTCCGGAAGGCAGTTGCGACAAATTCCGGAATTCTTGATCGGTCATGAATGAGCCAAGATCCTTTTGTGACTGGTGCTGCCATTTCAACTTGATCAATTTCTTGGAACGATGTCATGCCTTTTTCCGGTAATGCGGCTGCGCCGGCTACAAATATTACAGGGGATTCAGAGGTATATGCTGCCGGCAAACCAGATATAGCGTTAGAGAAACCTGGCCCACCTGTAAACATAGCGACAGCAGGCTTTCCGGTTATACGCGCATATCCTTCAGCCATGAACATGGCTGCTCCTTCATGACGTACATCTATAAATTCTATTCCTTCATCCTCGGCTGCATCTACTAGGGGAAGGATCGTGTCACCAACTATGGTAAACACTTTTGTTATTCCTTCTTGTTTAAGGCATCTTATAAATAAATGACCACCATTTAGGTTTGCCATGTTCGCTCCTTTGATAGTCTCTGATATGGGCGTTACTGCTTGTAATAGCAGCTTACAGTGCTAATTAGATTACGGCAACAGCAGAGTGAGTACGTCCTCCGTGAGTAGTTTCGTTAGATAGGGATAGAGATTAGAATCACATTGGTCTCACACTTCGATATCTAATGTATACTCCACGCATGGGAACTCTATATATAATAGGAACTCCTATAGGTAATTTAGAAGATTTGACTTATAGGGCCGTAAAAATTCTAAAACATGTAGACATTATCGCTGCGGAAGATACAAGAGTTACCAGGAAACTCTTAAGCCATCTAGATATTCATGTCCGCATGATTAGTTATCATGCTCATAATTACATTCAGCGCAGAGAAGATCTCCTGGATAAGCTATCGTTAGGCAGTGTGGCACTAGTCACAGATGCGGGTATGCCATGTATAAGTGACCCGGGCTCCGATTTAGTTCTTCAAGCGTCGTTAAACAATCATGAAGTTATAGTTATCCCAGGTGTGTCTGCTGTGACTACTGCTCTAAGTTATGCAGGTTTTCCAGCTGATCAGTTTAGATTCATGGGATTCTTGCCGCGCAAAAAGAAAGATCGCTTAGATCGACTAAAGGCAGTGAGTGGCGAATATAATACTGTAGTTTTATTTGAATCTCCACATAGGTTGCAAAATACCTTGGCAGATATTCTTGCGGTTTTGGGTAATTGCCAAGTTACAGTATGCCGAGAAATGACTAAAATGCATGAAGAAATATTTACTGGAACTATTGAAACAGCCATTAACCATTTCCAGTCACCCCGTGGGGAGTTCGTTTTGGTATTACGAAACGAAGGGATATCAAGCGTAGTGGATGTCCCTACTGATTTCGAAAAGGTTAAACAGGAACTACAATCGCTGCGGGATCAAGGTTGTAGGGCCAAAGAAGCGGTGGCGCAAGTCGTCTTATCAACTGGTCTTCCTAGGAAGATAGTTTATGACCTTTGGCTAGCATCTCGTATCATATACTAAATAATTCTTACGTGATTCTACCGGGATCATAGCCTAAACTTATTCC
>VFFT01000019.1 GCA_009392775.1 SAR202 cluster bacterium
TGACTGGGCGTCTCTGAAAATTTCCAGGGAGTTCCATGAACTTTGATATTCTCGCCTAGTCTGGGATGGAATATCTCTGTGACATAATTATTGCCGACAATATTTGGGTCATCTGCAGCCTCTAGCATTGTATTGACTTGAGCAGCAACCATTCCTGCGCCTCTTAAGATACCCAACCAGTGTTCCCTAGTATTTGTGCCGAAAAGTTCGCTGAGCTTAGCTAGGATTAAATCTCTATTCTCATCTGATTCAAATGCTAGACCTAGATCATCTAACCCACCGGCTTCCCTCATGGGTTCTGTGAAGCCTAGGAGATCGAGAGCATCTTTCAGTATTCTGGGATTAAACTGGATTGCCAGAGGACGACCATTACAGTCGTTAAAACATGCGGCTATGCCGGGTCTCTCCCTAGTACCATTTATTCGTACTCCTGTTATAGGAGGTTTGTTTCGCCACATCGCAGTAGTCATAGTCCAGCCCATGAGTCGAAACGCACTACCAACTAGGGAAGTTTCAACTTTTTGACCTACGCCTGTAGTTTTGGCATGAACTAGTGCTGCTAACACTCCGCCAAAAGTTAAAATTGCGCAGCTTTCGTCGGCTACTGATGCGACACCTGTCCGCATTTGCTGACCAGGAACTGAGAAAGCTTCTGTTACACCCGCTAGAGCCTGTCCCACAGCATCATTCCCCGATAACTTATAATCTGGGCCGTCCGGCCCATAAGCAGATACTGAGCCGTATACGATAGCTGGGTTTATTTGTTTCAATTCTTCGTATCCGAATCCGTATCTTTCCGCTGCACCGGGGCGAAAATTCTGACCAAATATATCGGCAGTCTTTACTAGCTCATGCAATATCTTTTTGGCTTCGGGTAGTTTGAGGTTTAGGGTTAAACTCTTCACTCCCCTGTTGTTGGTTTCAAAAAAGGAACTTAATTCTCCTTTAAGTTCTCCGTTAGTCCTCGATTCATCACCAACCCCTGGTACTTCTATTTTTATTACTTCTGCTCCTAGATCGGCCATGAGCATGTATGGCACGGTCCCTGCCTGTGCGGTTGAGCAGGTTACCACTCGAATTCCTGAAAGAGCTCCTTGAGAGTTACTCATATTTGATATTTCTCCTGTCGTACTAGTGTTCCTGATTTCGTGAGCACCCTCGTGAGACTAGGAATGCCACTTGATGTAAGACCTATTGTATAGAAGTTACTTGGTGTATCCAAACTCTTCTTATACTCTGAATTAAATTATCTATACATGCTTGCAACTAAACATGCTTCTTCATCCCTTCATGAGAATCTGTAAACCCCAAACTATGGTAGAAATTCTTGGCTAGCACACGTTTCTTATCAGTAGTTAGCTGTATTATGCTAGCCCCATTGGCTTTACCGTATGCAATAGCTTGGTTCAACATCCACTGGCCAATATTTTTGCCCCTGAATCGCTTGTTTATCCTAACTGCTTCTATATTGAGCCTAGTGGATCCGGTAAAAGTCAGAGAGGGCATTAATGTTAAGTGGCAAGTACCGATAATTTCAGTGTTTTCCTCAACCACCATGAGATATTGGTTTGAATCTTTATTTATAACATGAAACGCATCAATATATCTCTGCTCGTTGATATCGCTGGTAGTTTCCCTTGTTTGGCCTAGTTCGTCATCAGCCAGCAAATCTATTATTGCAACGAGATCAGAAAGTTTTGCTCTTCTATGTGACAAGTTAGTCGACATAAGAATTGAACGCTCTTACCACAACAGTGATTAGCCTGTTGGCATCCATTTGCCTGGTATTAACGGCACATTCATGGAAACTCTGGTCTCATCACCGATGCCTCGGGTTATATGGCCATGTCCGGTTGTATCTTGAGCTATAAGAATGTCACCTGGGTGGAGCAACTTAACAGTTCCGTCCGCGACTTCTATCTCGGATATACCGGATAAATGAACTACGTATTGTACCCTGGACGCATTGTGGTAGTCGTCGACCTTGGGAGAGGGGGTAGTATTTACCCTGGTAGGACCTTCACCGATGTGTTTTACTATCTCCGTAAACTGATCCACACTTACGTCCATAAGATAAGATTCGCCGTCATCCTTTGGGTATACCGTAACTATTTTTACCATGCATCCTCCAATGTAACTGATTATGATTTCGTTTATACGTTGGGTAGTTGAGCTGTGTCTCCTGTACGGTGTTGCCACATCCGGATTCGTGCTGCCATATCCCTGATGCGGTCTTTATGTTCAGGTAGATCAAATAAATTGGTTTCTTCGTATGGATCTGTATTTAAGTCAAACAATTCATTTTGATCGCCAGCACATAGATTTAATTTCCATCTATCACAGATAATTGATCGCCACATAGAGTGGTTAAGTCTATCTATCTCGGGCGTGGCCTGCCCACGGTCGAAGTGCCCTTCTCGTATACCATTCCATTCAACGACTACGTCATTATCTGAGAGGGTATTTTCTCCTTGCAATACTGCTAATTTGCTTTCGCCATGCAAATGGTTAGGGATTTGTTGTCCTAATAGATCCAGGATCGTTGGGACCAAGTCTATATGGCTAAAACTGCCTTCGATTTCGTTCTGGGCTGTTGAGAGCGAAGGAATTGCCATCAGAAGTGGAACCCTGGCAGATTCTTCATAAAATGATCTTTTTTCAAGCATTGCATGGTCACCCAGTAAATCACCATGATCGCTGGTAAATATGATAATAGTGTCGTCGGTTAATCCTGCGTTCTCTAGCGCAGTGGTGATTTTACCAACCATTTGGTCGACGAGTGATACAGTTCCAAAATAATGAGCTCTGAGACTCCGCCATCCAGCTTCGGTAGTGACGTCCTCTCCTACAGCTGCCCAGGTTGACATATACCTATCTTGACTCGGGTCTCCGGACTCCATGTATTGCAAGTAGTACTCTGCTTTGCTCCTGTTAAGCAAGGAAACATTTTCCGGTTTTTTCAGAAAAGTTGGACCTACTGGGAGGTCGTCAGGGTTATAAGTATCCTGCATGGAGCCGATGTAAGGGGAGTGCGGTTCAACGCAACTCACGTACATTACGAAGGGTTGATCTTTGTTTTCATCGATAAATTCAGCAGCTCGATCCCCTAAGTAAGGGGCCATCTGATATTCAGCGGCATAGGTAACAAGGTTATTATGACTAAACGTATCAATCTCTCCGACCGTTCGGTCGGGAGCGAAGCCGTTGTCCACGAGATGTTGATGATAGTCACTTCGATTCGATAAGGGTCCTCCACGGATGAATTTTCCTTTGTATCCATCCTCGGTACTGACCCATTTTTTGAAACCATGTTGTGGGATATCGCCGTGTCCCAGGTGCCACTTACCGAGGTACCCGCAGGTGTATTCAGAGGAGATCATTTCTGCGATCACTTGTATGTCGTCGGAGAGTTCTATTCCGTTAAGTACTGGCCCAGCTTGGTGTGGGTAAAGGCCGGTCATTATGGAAGCCCGCGATGGAGTGCAAACCGGCTGTGTAACATAGGCATTTCGGAATATGAAACTACGAAGTGCGAGGGCGTTCAGATTTGGAGTATCAATCCAATCGTTGCCGTAACATGCCATAGTATCTTGACGTTGCTGGTCACTAAAAATGAAGACCAGATTTGGTTTATTCGCCATTTATTTTTATCTCCCGTTTTACTGTAATAGTTCGATGTTGGTATCAGTTGTCACAACATCTTGTACACATCGGAATCCCAGGTTACCAGTGGAGCTGTCGGGTGTATTGGAACTCCTGGCAGACACTCTGTAGCGGTTACAGTATGACTCATGACACAGATATGAGCCACCCTTCATACTCTTATGGGTCCCGGTAGGAGATCCCTGAGGATCCCTTAATCTTTGATTAGTGTGATCTATACTAAACCAGTCGAAACACCATTCCCAAACATTTCCAACCATGTTGTACAGTCCGAAATTATTGGGTTT
>VFFT01000020.1 GCA_009392775.1 SAR202 cluster bacterium
TCGCATATGTTAAACAAATTAGCATCTAAATACGGTGTTGATGTGCATGAAATGAGGGTGGGCTTCAAATTTATTGGTCCAAAAATGTTGGAGACTAATGCAGTGATCGGCGGTGAGGAAAGTGGAGGATTTGCATTCAGGGGGCATATTCCGGAGAGAGATGGTATCCTCAGCGGACTTTTGGTATTAGAAAATATAGCTACTACTGGTAAAAGCGTGTCGGACAATTTGTCTGATCTATTCGATATAGTGGGCCACCACTCATATGAACGGCGTGATATTAAATTTGATTTAAAAGAGAAGAATACGTTAATTGAAAAATTGAATGCATGTGCTGCTCAGACGCATATTGGAGACCAAGAAATATTAGGGTGTGAACAATTAGATGGGGTCAAATTGCTTGTGACAGATGGTTGGATCGCATCGAGGTTTTCCGGTACTGAGCCTCTGCTAAGGATATATTGCGAAGCGGATAGCGACCAGCGAGTGGCGTACTTACTAGACCTAATGCAGGACTACTTAGGAGTTCGTAACGACTAATATGGATACTGTTCCGTATAAACGTCTTATTACTACCTTAGCTTGGGTCGCGCTGGTACTGTCAGTTTCTATCATCGTTTCTGTGTTAGCTAACATGTCTGATCTTCATACAGTTAATATTGTGATCGACTCGATTTCAGGAATTACTCAAGGTTTCTTAGCCAACATTGTAGGAATCACCGGTTTATTTGCATTTTCTGCAGGAGTGGTGTCGGCTGTCAACCCTTGCGGTTTTGCTATGCTTCCAGCCTATCTTGGTCTATATATGTCAACGAGTATTTATGAAAAAGATTCTACTCACTATGGGAAGATGATCTTAAAGGGTCTGTTTATTGGATGTTGCGTAGGTCTTGGTGTATTAAGTTTATTTTTGTTTGTAGGCTTGATAACCGGATTCGCTTTAAATTTTATAAGAAGTATTATGGAATGGGTTGGACTTTTGTTAGGTGTCGGGTTGATAACTATTGGGATATGGCTGATGAACGGAGGCCGGTTATATACGAGTTTAACGGCTAGGATTGGTCAATCCATAGGGAACCCGACTCAAATAAGTCTCAAGGGCTTCTTCTTGTTTGGGGTGAGCTATGGTGTAGCGTCGCTGAGTTGTACGTTGCCGATATTCCTGTCAGTAGTGGGTATTAATCTAAATGGATCTAGCATTTATGATTCTATGATGCAATTTGCATTATATGGCGCGGGTATGGGGTCCATGATACTGTTTGTGACCTTGTCTATGGCTATTCTTAAGGGCGTTATGATTAGGTATATCAAGTTAGCTCTGCCTTATGTCGAGCGCATAGGATTTTTTCTAGTAGTTCTATCAGGGATGTATATCGTGTTTTATTGGATGACAATTGGTGGCGTGCAGATAATCGGTTTATATCCGGCTCTTTAATAAAGAAGAGCCTCGTACAGATCGAGGCTCTTCTTTATTCTGAACATTCTACTACTTGTCTAACGTTTGGTATATTGCGGTGCTCTTCTTGCTCGTTTAAGGCCGTATTTCTTGCTTTCCTTGATTCTAGAGTCCCGCGTTATTAAACCTTGCCTTCGGAGAGAGGTTTTTAAAGACTCGTCGAAAACTACAAGTGCCCTTGCTATCCCATGTCTTATGGCTTCAGCCTGTGCATTAACTCCCCCACCGGTGACTTTTGCAACTACTCTGAATTTATTGCTTGTCTCGGTTATTGCAAATGGCTCATGTATAGTGGTTTGCCAAGGGCTCCAATTAAAATATTCTTCCATAGGTTTGCCGTTTACTATCACGGGTCCTGGATCATCAGCATAAAGGCGCACTCTTGCTATCGCTGTTTTGCGCTTTCCTGTTCCGTAAAAGTATGGAGATTGAGTTTCTTGTACCAAATCTGACTCCTATTGCTGTCTTATTCTTGCGTTTTTGTAGTTTGTGCTATGTGGTTGTGATCTGGACCTGCATATACTTTCATTCGTTTTAGCATTTGCCTACCAAGTTTATTGTTTGGCAGCATGCCTTTTACAGCTAGTTGAATTACTCTGTCGGGGTGTTCTTCAATTAGGTCTCTCAGTATAAATGTTTTTAGATTTCCGACGTAGCCACTGTGCCTATAATATAGCTTATCTAACAGTTTATTTCCTGTTACTTTGATTTTTTCTGCGTTTATCACTACCACATGATCCCCTGTGATTACGTGGGGTGTGTAGGTAGTTTTATCTTTTCCTTGCAGGACAACGGCTATGTTACGTGCCAGACGACCCAAGGTTTGCCCATCGGCATCGAATATTCTCCAGTTGTCGGGTATCTCACCTGGTTTAGGGAAATATGTGCTAGCTCGTTTCATGTTAGTTTATGACCTTGTCCCAAAAGTTGTAGTATTTTACTTCCATAAGGCATAGTCCTAATGCTGGAAGTACTGTATGAGACTTTCCTTTTTCAAATTTGTCCTCTAGTGTATCCTTAATTGAGGTATCTGGCCACTTGTTTTTACCTATTTCTATCAGTATAGCGTTTGCACGCCTAATCTGTTGTCTTAGGAAGCCATTCCCCTCACATTCTATTGTTATTATATCTCCGTTGCGTTGGACATCCCATCTGAATATTTGTCTTATGGTCGAAGTGTAGTTATTTAACCCTTTTGTAAATTGTTTAAAGTCATGTGACCCGACCAGATCTTTTGCTGCTTGCGACATTCTAGAATCATCTAATGGTTCTTGTATTACGTAGTGTGTGCGACGCCTCAGAGGTGATGGGTCCGACCTATTAAGTATCTGATATCTGTATATCCGACTTTGGGCGTCTCTCCTAGAGTGGAATGATTCGCATACGTCGTAGGCGTTGGTTACTTTTATGTCAGATGGTAGGTAATGATTTAACGCCCTCTGAACAGTACGAATGGAGTATTTATCCTTTATCAAGCCGTCCACTATTTGTCCGTACGCGTGAACGCCTGAATCAGTTCTACTAGCTCCTCTGATACGGGTTGTTTCGCCTGTCAGCTGGTGTATTGCTTTTTCTATTTCTCCTTGTATTGTTGGTTGTTCAGGTTGGAATTGAAATCCCATATAGCGTGTACCTTCGTACTCCACCTGAAGGGCTATTCTTTTACTGAATGGATCTAATGGTTTCGAATCGCTCGAAAATATTTGGCGAACCATATTTATTGGGTTATGTACTTCATTTACTCAACTAACTCAATAACAGCCATCTTAGACCCATCTCCTTGTCTCGGTGCCAGTTTGGTAATCCTGGTATATCCTCCAGGTCGCGTTGCATACCGCACAGAAAGGTCATCAAATACTTTTTTTACTATGGTTTTGTTTGGTATTTGACTTAGAGCTAGTCTACGATGATGTAACCCGCCCTTTTTGCCATGTGTGATAAGTTTCTCTGCTACAATTCTAGTCTCTTTAGCTTTAGCTAGGGTTGTTGTTATTTTTTCGTGTTTTATTAATTCTACGGTCAGTCCTCTAAGTAGCGCGGTTCTCTGATCTTTCCGACGACTTAGATTTCTTCCTGATACTAGGTGAGAGGCCATATTTCTAGTCTTCCTCCTCTTTAATACTATCGTCGACGGAAGCATTATCTACCGCAATAGCTTCTAGATCCAATGCATCGGAATCGGTTTCCATTTCCGTGTATGGATTTGTTATTCCTTGTTCGGCCAATTTTTCCCGGAGTTCTGTTAGTGATTTCTCACCAAAGTTACGTATTTTTAGTAGGTCTTGGTCGCTCATCTGCAGGACTTCTCCTACCTTGCCTATGTGAGCCCGTTTTAAGCAATTCATGGTCCGCGGTGATAAATCTAGTCTTTCTATAGGGGTTTGGTATGTCTCGGGTGAAAGCGCCACGGGACTTCTGTCGGTCCCTGGTTCAGAAATGCTGTCCATATTGCTGAAAAGAAAGAAGTGATTAACTAAACCTTCAGCAGCCTCCTGTATAGCATCTAATGGTGTTACAGCTCCGTCGGTCCAAATCTCTAGCACTAGGCGCTCG
>VFFT01000021.1 GCA_009392775.1 SAR202 cluster bacterium
ATAGAGTCTGACATTTTTTAGAACTCCTGATATTCATGGAAATCATACTCTTTTCTGCCTGGATGCCCTTCGAATTCGTCATACAAAAGAAGCGGGCTTAAATCCGAGTTACCAGAGAATGCCACCCCAAACAGGTCATGAGCTTCTCTTTCGTACCAGTTAGCTGCTGCCCACAATTTCGTTACAGATTGAATTTCCAATGCTTCAGATGGGACGTCGGCTTTAATCACTAAGAACTCCTCTTGCCCCATTGAGTGCAAAAAGTACACTATCTCCAGATGAGACTCATAGTCCACGCAAGTCAAACAGTGCAACATAGCTAGATCAATTCCAGCAGTATCTTTAAGTAACTCACACACAGGGAGGACACTATCTGGAGATACCTTAATCTGGGGTACATCTTTCATCGCACCCATTTCAGGGGAGTATTGTGAGAGCACTCCACATACCGTTTCCAGAAACTCCTGAGACTTTTGAGTCAAGTGACTGAAGTCAGGCTGGGTTACTTCGGACGCATCCTGATTATGATCGGCTGCCACTTCTCTTAGCATCCTCCATAATCTTGTCTTGAAGTTTTAGTATCCCGTAGAGCAGCGCCTCTGGTCTCGGGGGACATCCTGGAACGTAAACATCTACCGGAATTATATGGTCAACGCCCATTACGACCGAATAAGATCTGTAATATGGTCCACCGTTGGTAGCACAGCTTCCCATTGCTATTACCCATTTGGGCTCAGGCATCTGTTCATATAGCAGCCTGATTGGTTCCGCCATTTTCTTAACTACTGTGCCGGCTACTATCATCACATCAGACTGCCTCGGAGATGGCCACGTAACCACCCCAAAACGGTCAAAATCGTGATGAGCCATATAGGTCGATATCATCTCTATAGCGCAACATGCCAATCCGAAACTCAGAGTCCACAACGATGACTTACGAGCCATACCAATAAGCTGTTCCTTGCTCGTAGTTATAACACCAGGCACTTTACCAGCAATGGCCTGATCTACTAAGCTTGGAGCAGGAGTGTTTCCTTGTCCTAGGATTATTTCTGCCATTCTAGAACTCCCTTCTTCCAAGCATAGATTATTGCAAAGAACAAGACTCCCAGGAACATTACCATTGCGTAAAACGGCACTACATTGCCCAAATCCCGTTGTTCTAAGAAGACTACTGCCCATGGGAATAGGAACACCGCTTCAACATCAAAAATCAGAAATAATATGGCGAATATATAGAACCTAATATTTAGGTTGGACCATGAATACGGCGTTGCAGGGATACCACATTCATAGGTGCTAAGCTTTATATCGGAATGCCTTCTTGATGACAAGAGCCGCGAGGCGGCAAACATACCCCCGATCGCCATTAATCCAATAATTACGGAAAAGGCAACAGCCACCCAATTCTGCGCGTACAAGTGAACATCAAACGGCTGCAATATAACACCTAGTCAAAAAGAATGAATCGAATGCCGCTATACGGTGTATAGCTCTAGTCTCCCGCTGAAAAGATAATATCATCGGCGTAAAATTAGTGTCAATGAAAACTGAATACACAACTAGTGAGAATAAGTAATACATTTCCGTAATGCAAATACCTCTCACACTAATAAGTCAGGATATGCCACCGTCTTTGTTCCGCAATTCGGTAGAAGATATATCGACTCGAAATTGATCCTCAGAAATACCACCAAACAATCTTTCAAATCCCTTAGGTATATCAACATCTGACACCGATTGAAAGACACCATTCTTCTCGCGACCAGCTACTAAAAACTTTGTTCCGCTAGCTGACATCTCACATAACTTTGAAAACATAAAGTCAATATCATCTGAGTAGTATTTGGGATCAACTAAACGAACTGCGGTATCCCAACCTAAAATGAATGTAGTCCCAGGGAACAATAGAGCTTTCTTGTAAAAAGTTTCAGCACGGGTTAAGACAACAGAAGAATACCCTCTAAACTGAGCTAACCGATCTATAATCTCATCCTTAGTTAGAGGGG
This sequence comes from SAR202 cluster bacterium, assembly GCA_009392775.1. The sequence goes on from VFFT01000021.1 coordinate 2,010, forward strand.
GTTTATCAACATTTTCAACTGATATCTCAAATACCACCGGATATCCCGAATGGTTATGAGCAACTTCGGACAATAACTTGTGACCCGCATGCAACGGGCGAAACGAACCCGGATATATACATTGAGGCACATCAAAAGTAGGAGTCATATCACCATTAGGATTGACCATCACCTTATCAACATCACCCGACAATAGCCTGTCAATTGGATCACTATGACTAAAATAAGCAATCTTGGGAGTTTCATGTGCGTCAGAACCTATGTCTATCTGACTATCAATTCCTGAAACCTGGGCCAACATGTTTATCACCGCCTTGCTAAGGACCATCTCTTCACCCAATCTATCCCTAGCCCCTTTATTCAAGACAAGGTCAAATTGATAAACTCCAGAGGCTGTCCAAGCGGCTATACAGCCACGATGATCACCTCGTTTAGTCCGATCAGTCGCTATTGTGGCAGTACATGCCAAACCTATAACAGGCGATGTATCATCCAACAGATTATTCGCCCTATTAAAACAGGCTCTAGCCATATCTACAGCTGTTTCAGAACATACGTATTGGGCTGGTTCCTCTCCCAACAGGTCAACCATCGACATACGCCCGTAAGGAATCACGACTTCCAGCAAGCTGCGTGAAGCACCAGACACACTGAGCAACAATGCCACCGCTTGAGTCCCCGCTCCTGCCACAGCTAAGACTGCCTTATGTGGTGACGCGTGTATTTTTTCAATTAGAGATAATAACTCATTCATTTGCAGCTCCCTCAGTACAAAGGACTACTCCAGCCTAAAACCTCATTGATTCTTTGGATATTGAGATCTGTGATTTGACCAATGCATCCCAATGATCGTTTAGTTCGCGTGACAATGCACGTCTAGCTTGATTCCAATACAATGGTTCCTTAGAATCGTTAGCAGTACCAGAGACAACCGCTCCCAGAAAGCATGTCATATCCCCAGCGTCCATTGAATCTACTATCTTAATTTCAAAATGACCCCATGTGTCTGCCAATATGGGGCAACCATTGACTCCAGTTTCATAAACGACACCATCAAACTTATTGGTATCTTCGCCGGATACAAATCCAAAGATAGGTATCATTTCAACTTGATTATCAGATAAAAAGTTAACAGTGCAAAATCCACTATCTAAAATCAAAGCATGACTAAAATTAGCTTTGTAAATCTGTACTAGGACTCTCGGCATATCCGGAACAATAGATGCAGCACTAACTGAAACGGCAACTTGACCGTTTACACGCCCCTGAAAATTAGAGGTAACAACAGTCACGGGAGACCATAACCTTGTCATCACCTTAGATACATCCACGATTAATCACCTTGTATAATCCAATTTTACTAATAAACGAATTTATGTTACCCAAGTTGAGTCTAGCATCCAGCATCTTAGCAGTCGACCAGAGATACCTAATTAGCATTTGTAGTTTAGCTAATTATCTAACCCTTGATCAAAAACACTAATCCCCAGAAGACTAACAACACATCGATAATTATACGAAATGCTCTTGGAGAAAGCCTTTGCAGGATCAATTTCCCCAGGAAAGCTGCAATGAACCCTATCGGGGCTAATCCTAAACCTAATACAAGCACCTTCACAGTCAGCAAGTCAGACATCCCATACACAATTAGTTTTGGAATATGGATTAACCCCTGACCCAAGGATGAGGTGCCTACCATAGCACTAGCTCCCATACCATAAGCTATGTAGAAAATAACCGGAAATGGACCAGGAACTCCCATCGAAGCCGAAGTGAAACCTGTCATCGCTCCGACGGGTATGAATCCAGGAAGTTTCATATTAAACTTCTTCCCTACAGGCAACTTCATGAATAGCACACATCCCAACATGAATGCACCCAGAGCACGCACCAGAATTGGGGTATCAAGAGTGACCAACAGGAAACTTCCGAGAATAGCAAAAGGTACAGACCCTACTGCAAAGTACTTAAATACCTTCCAATTAAGATTTTGCCGATGTATCCATACCCTGGAAAAATTACTGGAGAGCTGAGATATTGTTAAAATTGGGACTGCTTCCTGCATTCCCACAATGGACACCAATATCGGCAGCACTACAATACCGCCGCCAAATCCGACTACACCTGCTAT
>VFFT01000022.1 GCA_009392775.1 SAR202 cluster bacterium
TGTGATCCGGGTATTACTCTAAGAGCGCCTGTATTTCGTGTTAAAGGATCCGTGTAAAAGGCTATTTTGATGCCAAACGGATCGTTTTGTGTAGCGAGTTCACCATGCCAAGGCGTATTGCCTTTTTGCAGGTTACCTTCTGTCACGGATAGGATAAAGTCGGGTCCACATAGGTCTAGGCCTATGCCATATATGCGGTCATCTGCTGGTAGCTTTGATAGAAAAGGTCTCCTCTCAAAAAATGGTTGTACCGTTTCCCATATATCTCCTGTGAATGGTTTATTGCCACGGGCTTCATAGAAAATATCTTCAGCTTCAGCCTTCATCAATAGAATTTCATCAGTGGTAAATAATTTTGGTAATACAAGAAACCCAAATGTATCGAAGTGTTTTACCTGTTGTGTTGATAGCATTGAGGTGAATTACAAGGCTACACAGACCCGCCGCCGCCCCTGGCACTACCTGTAAGTTTAATTCTGGGATCTACTACTACGAGCAGTATGTCAGAGATAATCACTCCTATCACCGAAAGTCCCGTTAGCATCAATATTATCGCACCCGCCATCTGTGCATCCTGTCGTTGGATAGCTATAAGGTAGAGTGGGCCGAGTGTGTTTAGACTCAGGACAATTGAGACTATCACGCTGCCGCTAACCAGTGATGGAAGCGTACCACCTATTCCACTTATGAACGGGTTTAGAGCAACTCTAACTGGGTACTTTAACACCACTCTCCAACCAGCCAGTCCTTTGGCGGTTGCAGTAACCACATATGGTTTGCGAAGTTCGTCCAGTAGATTATTGCGCATTACACGTATCAGTCCAGCCGTACCAGCTGTACCTAGTACAATCCCCGGAATTATAAGATGTTGAAGCATATCCAGCACTCTGCCAACGCTCCATGGTGCAGTTATGTAGTCCCCAGAGAATAAGCCGCCGACGCTATGGTCAAAGTACGCGAAGAACACGTACATCAACACCAGTCCTAGCAGGAAGTCTGGTACTGCCAGACCGGTAAACCCGGCGAAGGTAAACACGTAGTCGCCGATTGTATTCTGCCTAACGGCACTGTATATCCCTACGGGTATAGCAAATACCCATGTGATAAGGATTGTGAATATTGAAAGATATATAGTGAACGGGAGATCCTCCCTGATAGCTGGTCCAATTTCACGACCGCCGCTACCTCCATCTATGTGAGCATACGAATACCCAAAGTCTCCCTCAAATATAATTCCTGAGAACCAGTCCCACCACTGCACCAAGATTGGACGGTTGAGACCCCAACTCTCCCTCAATGCTTCCACCTGGATCATGCTGCGACCCGGCGCTTCTCCATATCCACGTGAATGAACCATGTCCAGGAACATATCTACCTGGTCACCTGGTGGCAATTGCACAATTAGGTACGAAATAAACGATACGAAAAGTAATGTAAATAAGCCTAAAAGAGATCTCTTTACCAAGTAGGCAAGCATACCATGTACTCCTAGATAGCTTAGCTAAGTCCTCTGTATCACCAGTCTACTAGTACCGAAAAAAAATGTCCATCCAATTTCGTTACATAATGACAGAAGAATTGGTGTAACAACCTCGACGAGATCCATGGTAGTGTCACTCCGTCTGCGCTACTTAAGCAGCAGGCTATACAGGGCAGAGACAGAGTAAATACAATTAGCTCTTAACACCTACGTCATACGGTCTAGGGGATATGAGCCGGCTGGGATTCGAACCCAGGACACTCGGATTAAAAGTCCGATGCTCTGACCAGACTGAGCTACCGGCCCTAGTAGAAATTAATGTGACGTTAAGCCTTTATGACTCAAGCGTACCCAACGGTTATCAATAATAGCCCTGTAGTGGTACCATCCACAAGCCCTAATCATCGAAAAATGATGGATAGCGTCACTCCCGAGGGATTTTATATAACAGGGAAATTACCACTGCTTTTAATCGTACTCGTGTGAGGACAAGATTTGCCAGCGACTAATCGGCCAGAAATTAATCCATGCTCTACCTACTACATGTTCTGCTCGTACCGGTGTTCTCTTTCCCCAGTGCCTTGAATCGTTACTTGCGGATCTGTTATCCCCCATGACAAAATACGTTCCTTCTTCAACAACTACCGGTGACATACTGGCATCACCTCTGTTCTTCAAATATGGTTCAGAAATAGCTACCCCATTAACATAAACTTGACCCCTTTTCATCTCAACTGTATCTCCAGACAAACCGATAACTCGCTTTACAAAATCTCTCGATTCGTCACCCGGGAATCTAAAAATTATCACTTCCCCTCTTTCAGGCGGATGAAAAGGAAAAATGCTTTCTTTATCATCAAAGTTAATGAATGGTATCAAATCCCAGATGGTACTGGGTCTAATCTGCGTATAGACAATCTTATTAACAATAACATGGTCTTGAATTTCCAGCGTAGGCTTCATGCTAGGACCCTGCACCCTGAAATTCTGAACAGTCATATGCAACGCCATAAATATTAATACGGCCAGTATAATTGTCTCAAAAAGCTCTCTAATTATTATTCGCATAACTACTAAGTATTAAAATACTCTTCTCGTAGAATATACACATTATAACCTGCGACATTAATCTATATTCTGAATAATATAGTCCTATTTCCTGAATACCAATATATAATAGCCGTGATGACCCCTTAATATCCGTTGAGGTGTTAAGTGAGAAAGGTAGAAAAATGCAAACTAAATTTATCTGTCTGTTAATTTTGTCATTGGTAACAGGAATCACCTTACTGGCTTGTACAAATGGAGAGGCGGCAGACTTCTCAAATACTGAACAGTTACAAAATAGATCCGATTCATCAAGTTCCGTAGTCTCTTCTACTGAAAGTCAACCTCAAGGAAGTTCCAATGCTGCTAAGGTGGCGATCGGCTCCGGTCAAACAAACACAGATGTGCAATCAGGATCATTACTTCAATCCAGTAGTTCTCAAGCAGGTATATGGGTCACAGGAAAAGGATCTATAACTTTGGAACCGGACTTAGCTCTGGTAAATATAGGCGTAGAGACTGAAGCTAAGACTGTAACAGAAGCCCGTAGAAAATCTGCAATTGCCATGGAAGCAGTAGTGTCAGCAGTGAAAGCCAAGGGACTAACTGATAAGGACGTACAAACCACTTCATTCAACATATGGCCAAGATACGATTACCTCGAAAGAGGCAGAGAACTAATCGGCTACACCGTAAGTAATAGTTCATCAATAAAAGTTCGTAATATCAGTGACGTGGGGCCTATCATTGATGATGTCGCAAACGCCGGAGGTAACGCCACTAGAATAAATGGGATTAGTTTTACTGTAGAAAATACCCAGCCATTCATGGATAAACTCAGAGAAGATGCCGTCAGTGATGCTCGATCCAAAGCTAATCATTTTGCATCTCTATCAGGAGTCTCTGTCGGACAACTAGTATTCATTTCTGAAGTCAGCTCAAGTTCACCCTATCCTCAAGGTTTTGATGCGATGGAAGGAATGATGATGCGAGCAGCTGCAGATCCTGTAACATCGATAAGTGGAGGAGAGTTAGAACTTTCATTAAGCGTGCAGCTTGGATTCAGTATCCAGTAACAAAATTCAACAGTAAGGGGGAATTGGTGTCAATTCCCCCTTACTATTCTAAATTCTACTTTCCTTCCAACCTGGAATATATACGATCTCTAGCCTTGGCGGCACCACTTTCCAGAAACGAAAGGTCAATCTCAGTGATAACAATCTTGGCGCCACGCCCAACCCAGTATTCCGCATTTTCCATCGGGCCGGTAAATGTTCCAAATGGAACACCTTTATCCTCACAGCGTACCTGAACTTGAGCCATTGCTTCCATAACTTCTGGAACATTTATGTTGTAACCCATATCAGGAGAATGACCAAGCGAAATGGCTAGATCACCTGGCCCCATCAAAACCCCATCCAATCCATCGACTGCAAGAATATTGTCCAATTCCTCTATCGCTTCCGTAGTCTCTATTTGTGGCAACACTAGCAATTCATCATTTGCGACTCTAAAATATGAATCCGAACCACCATATTTTTCTGGGCGCAACGGAGTCCAGCTACGAGTTCCCTTAGGGTCATACTTAGAAAATCTAACGGCATCTGCTGCTTCCCTAGCAGAATTGACCATAGGAATAATAACCCCATCCGCACCTATGTCCAATGTCTGATTAATTAGTGGCCCATCGTTCCACAGTACCCTAACTATGACATCGGAATCTCCCTGCAAAAGCCTACCTACAATTCGGTCCAGAACTTCTACAGTCATAGTACTGTGCTGCATATCTAACAATAAAAAATCAAAT
>VFFT01000023.1 GCA_009392775.1 SAR202 cluster bacterium
TGCTTGGAGTATTACTAATTAAAGCTCGGCTAAATGTCGGGGAGCGGTAGTGTTTCCGACGAATCATTTGTAGGGATGTGACTGATGGTACAGTTAGCGAGTCCGACACTAAAGGACGTGTATCTAGCTAGGCAAATTGTTGGCAGGTTTTTACCCAGGACTCCCTTGCAGTTCTCAGCCGGACTGAGTGAGTTTTTAGGTGCGGAAGTTTATCTGAAACATGAAGATCACATGCCTTTGGGTGCATTTAAAGCGAGGGGTGGGATCAATTTTATAGCTAACCTAAGTGTCGCTGAGCGTGATCTGGGAGTTATCACAGCTTCTACTGGAAACCATGGCCAGTCAATAGCCAATGCATGTAATGTGTTTGGAGCTAGGGCGTTTATAACTCTTCCGGAGAATGCAAATCCTCTGAAGGTTAACGCAATGCGTGCATTGGGAGCAGAACTAATTTTCTTTGGGAAGACGTTTGATGAGTCTCGATCTCACGCAGAAGAATTAGCCGAGAAGCATGGGTACAGGTATGTGCATCCTGTAAATGAGCCATTATTGATCGCAGGAGTAGCCACTGAAACTCTGGAGATAATTGAGGAACTTCCCGATGTTGATGATATATTCCTCCCGTTAGGTGGTGGAAGTGGAGTGGCTGGGGCCTGTATCGTAACCAACGCCATAAACCCCGATATACGGGTATGGGCTGCTCAATCTGAATCAGCTCCAGCTGGATATTTATCCTGGAGAGAAGGACAGCTGTTGCAGTCTCCAATGGCTACCTTTGCCGAGGGAGTAGCTACAGGTTCTGGATATCAATTGCCTCAGGAAATCATGCGTCATAAATTACATGATTTCGTGTTGGTTTCGGACGATGATATTAGGTATGCCATGGGGTTGCTGATAGAGAAAGCACATACTATGTCAGAAGGTGCTGGTGCGACGGGTACAGCGGCTGCCATAAAAAGAAAAAACGACATTCTAAGTAAAAAAGTAGTTCTGGTAATTACCGGTGGTAACGTTACCTTAGATCAATTAACGGGTGCGATTTCTGTGTACCAAGCACGATAAAGTACATCTCCCGTTACAATGAGGATATATACCTCGCGAGTTCATCTCTGGAAAATATAGGGAGGTCGACTTCTCCTTGGTTTCCAATCATTATTGATCCTTCTTCTTGGTCGAGCACTTGGCCTATCTCCCATCCTGTAATACCTTCAGACTGTAATGCTCTTAGTAACTTAGGTACTTCGCTTGAGTGGAGAGTGATTAATAAGGCACCTGAAGCCAGTAAACCCAAGGGGTCTAGACCAAGGAGATCAGTTACACTTTTGCATTCCGGTAGAACGGGAATGCTACCTTCCTCAACTGCAATACCTAGTCCTGACGCGGAAGCGAGTTCGTGTAATGCCGTGGCTAAACCGCCCTCTGTGGGGTCGTGCATTGAATTAACTTTTGACTCTGAGCATGCTACCCGTGCATCTCTTAGTACACTTATACCTGTATCTTTCAGGAGGCTTTTGGCGCGAGTTATAATTTCCGCAGAGGCGCCTAGATCCCTCAAGTTGGTCTCATAGTCGTTAGCCAGAGCCGTAGTGCCTTCTATGGCGATTCCCTTAGTGAGTACAATGCTATCTCCGGCAATTGCTCCGCTAGTTCTGATAATGTCTTCTTTTTGGACTTCTCCAAGCATTGTGGCGGATACAATAGGGGTTTTGATACCGCTAGATACCTCGCTATGCCCGCCAATGATTGTTACTCCTATATCGGAGCAGGCTTCATGGATCTGGTGGAATATGGCAGAAGCTGCTTCTTCCGAGTAGCTCTCAGGAACTAGGAGTGTAGGAAGAAACCACTTGGGAGTTCCTCCGCTGCAGGCAATGTCATTAGCATTGACGTGAACTGCATACCATCCAATATCCTCTGTAGCCAATGTAATGGGATCGCTGGTGGCTACTAAGCAATGTTCTCCCATTTCTATCACACTGGAGTCTTCGCCAACTCGTGGTCCTGTAAGAACTCTTGGATCGTCAGTTGTGATATTTTCCAATAGAGTTTCAAGCAGTTGCGGTGGAAATTTACCTAAATCCATCTGAGCTCCCTTACTGTTTGGCCGAACAGATTTCGATATTCAATAATCGATAGTTTAGTCTACCACTAGCATTCGGCTCCCTCTTGGTAATCGATTGTTTAGGAAATAGTCTGTGATTATAATCACAATAGTGTATCTATTTAATTACGGAGTAGTAACAACCAGCATGAAAAAATCTCTATTAGTTGTATTGTTAGGAATATTATTGGCTACAGTATCATGTGCTTCGGCGCAAACTGAGCCTGTAAGGGTGCAGGAGCCTACCATTGCCCCTACTGCTGAGGTCGTAAAGGATATCGTCACAAAGGCTCCTGCTAAGGTGGAAAGCTCGGGAGATCCTGTGAAACAGGGATACGATATTTTCACTGGTACCGGTGGATGCGTCGCCTGTCATAAGATAGAAAACATTCCTACGGCGATTGGTATGGTGGGGCCTGAGTTGACATATATAGGCACAGACTCTGAAACTCGACAACCAGGAGTTTCTGCGAAGGATTATCTTTATGAGTCTATCCGCGAGCCCCAAGCGTTTGTGCCTGAAGGAGTGGAACGTTCAGTTCCCAATCTAATGACGGCGGCCATTACTGCTCGGCTCACCGAAGACGAAGTAACTGCTTTGGTGGCATTTCTGCTAGAGCAAAAGTAACAGCACCACTCTTATCCACCACTCGTTTACACTGGAAACTTGCTTTGATAGAATTGCCATACCAGTTTATGGGCCGAGTACGAGCTGGTTATATAGGTGGCGCATTCGTCTAGCGGCCCAGGACACCGCCCTCTCAAGGCGGAGATCGGGGGTTCGAATCCCCCATGCGCTACCAGTGTTTTGAGCACAAAATAGGCCCCCAGGAGTAATTTCCTGGGGGCTTTGTTTTTGGCAATGCTATCAATTAGCTTCTTATGGTGTGTAACCTTCGGGCCTTTGTATAAGCTCTACTGAGACTTCGTCTGGAGCCACGACAAAAGCGACCATAGAACCTGAAGGCATGGTCCAAGGCTCGCAGTTAAATTTAACCCCATTAGATTTAAGATGTTTTGCCAGTCCTTCAAGATCGTCGGTTTCAAATCCGAAATGGTCAAGGCCGTATCTAGGCTCTGTAGAACCTGCTACTGGGTCTTCTCCCTCGGCTCTCCCGGAAATTGTCATTAGATGATCGCCGTTTAACTCTAATTGAATGGACTTAGTGGTCGACAAAGGTCTTTCCGACGTGATTTTCGCTCCGAAGTTATCGCAATACCATTTGGCAGCATCGTCAGGGTCGGCACTTCTAAAGTGAAGATGGTTGTACTTTATGTTCAAGATGTTTCTCCTTACTAAGACTAATAAGTATGACGAAACATATACCATAATCTATGGTACTTTCCAAGGTGATCATCTTGCGAGGCGGGTTAATTGAACCGAGCGAGGAATTCGAATTTTCCTCTAACGGATCTTGATGTTTTGGCATGTGCTGAATATTGTGTAATAATGCTTCGAAATTCTTTAGTTTTGTGGAGGTCGTCCTACCATGGCCGGAAACTATAGTTCTAGAATAATGAAGACCTTGTTGATCTTAGGTGTCTTGTCACTTACGGCAACCATCGTAGCTTGTTCTGGCGGTGATTCGGAAACTACTGCTCCTGACTCACGAGCCGATCAGATAGCTGCTAAAGAACAAGCCAAAGACAAATTACCTCCAGTCTCCTCGATTAAACAGGAACAAAGCGAGAATATACAGATAACCGCAGTGGAATTGGTAAAACGGCTAAACAAGAATAATTCAAAGAAAAACATTAAGGAATTCTTTGGAAAATATGCAGAGATTACCGGTGAAGTCAAACGGGCAGATGAGAAGAGAGGGTCTCTGGAAGTTACTCTAGATGGCAAATATGAAGACGTATTAACCTATATCAACTGCCGGATAAACCCGTATACCCCTGAAGATGTAGCAGCAGCAGCTGCCGGTACGACTGTCACTGTAGTAGGACAGATTAAAGCTCTTTCAGAATGGTCTGGTGATGAGCTAGGCAGCAATGTTAGGGGAAGTGGTGGCGAGGCTAAGGGCCAGATTGTAAAGCCTTGCAAGTTAAAATAAATATAAATCCGCGTATGTAAATTACTGTATTACTCCATGCGGAGCGTTGGCTGAGTTTCCTTGGTTTGTTTGATTGGCCGATCAAGGGTCGAGGTTTGGTTGTCTGAAAGGGGGTAACATACCGTGACTACAAAGGTGATCTGTCCTGAATGTGGAAGTTCCAATTGCTACTATCGTAAAACTTCCGATTCATGGAGATGTCGTAGATGCAAAGAGTCGTTCGTGGTTGGGTCTGATGTGTCTGGTGCTGAACCGGAGGAAGTAATTCGACCCCCTCAAAGTAATAATGTCCAGACATCCGTTCTAAATAAGGGAGGATTTTGGGCAAAATTGCGAGGGTTGTTCGGTAGCAGAACAAACTAAACCGGCCGTTTATTAACTAGTCCCAATTTGGGAATAAAAGTTAACTTGGGCGAGTCCATTCCGC
>VFFT01000024.1 GCA_009392775.1 SAR202 cluster bacterium
CGGGATGTTTTTGCCCCGGATTACGGTCGTGATTGGGATAAATGTGGACTGCTGGCTTGGGAGTAGAGACGCTCAGTTTTCTGAAACCATCTTGGGTGTACGAGATTCGTAACGGCATATAACTGTACTCGAGATTCGCCTGTTAGTCAGTGGATGCTATTGGCCTATCTAGACAGAATAGTAGGAAGGCATACTCAAGGGCTACATCAGTAAGTCTCTTGAAACGCCCGGATGAACCACTGTGTCCGGAGTCCATGTCTATCTTCAGGAGCATGATATTGCTGTCTGTTTTGTTGTGTCGTAGGGATGCGACCCACTTGGTAGGTTCCCAGTAGGTCACCCTGGGATCGCTAATACCTCCAGTGACAAGGAGGTTAGGATATGGCTGTTTGGAAACATTGTCGTAAGGAGAATAGGAATATATATAGTTAAAGTATTCTTCTTCCGTGGGATTTCCCCATTCGTTGTATTCCATTGTAGTGAGTGGCAAAGAATCGTCTAGCATGGTATTTACTATGTCCACGAATGGGACGTGCGCGACGATTGCGTGGAATAAATCAGGTCTTTGGTTAGCGACGGATCCTACCAGTAGACCACCGGCACTCCCACCGCTCGCTATGAGTTTGTTGTGGCTCGTGTATCCTGTATCTATAAGATGTTCGGCTGCCGCTATGAAATCAGTAAATGTATTGCGTTTGTTCAATAGCTTCCCGTCATCGTACCAATCACGGCCTAGATTGGTTCCGCCGCGGATGTGGGCAATAGCAAATATAAACCCTCTGTCCAATAAGCTAAGCCTTGAGGAGCTAAATTCTGATTCTACGTTTATGCCGTATGATCCATATCCATAAAGGTATAGTGGTGTGTTAGGACTCGGTACGGTATCTTTTCGATATACAAGAGAGATGGGGACCTGCGTATTATCGCTGGCTGTTGCGTACTTCCGTTCTGTAATATATTCGGATTCGGAAAAAGAGCCGACTACTTGAGTTTGTTTTCGTAAGATTTGGGTCCTTTGGGACATATCATAATCAAAAATGCAGTGCGGTCTACCAAGGGATGAGTACCCGTATCGCAATATGTTGGAATTCCACTCAGTCTCCCCTATGACGTACATGTCGTAGTCTTCATCAAGTGGAGTAATATCGTAGCTATCTCCAGTGTTCAAGCTGTAGATCTTAATTTTTGGTAACCCCAGGTCCCTGTAAGACACGACATAATAGTCTTCGAATACTGATAGGTCTGTTATGGGTATGCCTTTTTGGTGGGGTATGACGTCAGTCCAATTTCTAATGTCAGGCTTTGTTATTGGTGTTTTAGACAGCTTGAAATCTGTTGCGCCGTCCCCATTGTGTCGTATCAATAAATAATCGCTGTGATGTTCAACATCGTACTCGAAATCCGGTTTCCTCGGAGTGACCAGTGTTAGATTCTCAGATGGAGTAGCTGATTTAACGAAATGCCATTCAGACATGTTATTTCCGGATGTCACTACGAATATATATTCTTTGTTAGCGGATTTGGTGACACTTACAAAGAACCTGGGATCAGATTCTTCATATACGATAGAATCTTCATTGAGGCCGTTGCCCAGTGTATGGCGAAGTGCTCGCACGGGCCGATGATTGCTATCTAGTGCGGTGTAAAAAAATGTTGCACTGTCAGAAGCCCAGGCGAAAGAATAGTATGCATTGGGTATTTCATCAGGTAAATCGATGTAGAAAGTTAAGTCTTTGATTCTAATGGTGAACGATTCTGAGCCCGTAGTGTCCATTGAATAGGCTAGGTATCTATGGTTGGGACTGACTCTAACGAAACCCATTCGTAGATAGGATTCTTTTTGGGCTAGGTAATTTATGTTTAGAATGACCTCCTCGGTCTCTTCTGGTTCATTGGCTCTGCGGCGGTAGTAGATTGGATATTCATCGTTTTCAGTGTATTTGACATAGTACAAATAGGTGCTTATTGGTTGAGGAACGCTTGAGTCTACCCCCGGGATTCTGTCGCGCATTTCCTGATAAAGATCTTTCTGTAATTGGTTGGTATGAGCGAGGATAGAGTCTGTATAGGAGTTCTCCGCGTTGAGGTATTCCAAGGTGTCGGGGTCATCGAGATCTCTAAGCCAGTGCCAGTTGTCGGTGAGAGTCTGACCATGGATATGTGTTGTATGAGGTTTAATAGGTGCTATAGGAGGGAGTGCTATGGAATGTCCGGATTCGTTGTTCGTTATAACAGGGCCTCCGCGATGCTGTTCATTTCAGCAATAAATTCTCCCTCTTTGGTAGTTGATAGTCTCACTATAACTCTGTTCACCCCGATTTTGCGCCAGGCTTCTAAAATACTGAGATCAGGGGGCTGTCCATAGACAGTGACGCTTATGGAATGGGGGTCTCTTTGACTTTTCTCACTTAGTGCAATGAGATGATCCATACCTTGTTTTACTTGGTCTAGTGTTAGTCCTACAGGTATCCATCCGTCTGCATATTCTACGACCCGTTGATATACTCTGTTTGAAGATCCTCCTAGAAGTATGGGAGGGTGGGGTTTCTGGAATGGTTTGGGATAACATTTTACTGGCGGGAAGTTGTAATGATTCCCTTTGAAGGATGCTTCGTCTTTCGTCCACAGTTCTTTCATGGACAGTATGGATTCTTTTATTTGACTCCACCGATGATCAAAGTCACCACCCATAATCTCAGTCTCTTCGCGTAGCCAACCTCCGCCGACTCCCAGTAGGAATCTGCCCTGTGAATACAGGTCTAAGGCCGAGATGGTTTTGGCTAGAATTAGAGGGTTCCTTTCCGGTATTAGGCTGATACCTGTTCCAAGTTTTAACGACTGCGTGACGGATGAAGCCATGCCCAGCATGATATATGGGTCTGGCAAATCACTCATGTAGTCGGGGATTGAACCGTCAGGGGTTCCACCATATTTTGAGTTTGTGTGGACAGGCATGATCGGATGTTCTGGTAGCCAGATGGATTCAAATCCTAGATCTTCTGCCAGAAGTGCGACGTCGGTGATGTTCGCTGATGACTGTGGAAATGCCATGTTTAGGCCTATATGCATTCTAATCCACTCCAAGTATGACTATATATGTACTGCTGGTGTTTGCCATAATATCATTCGCCTCGGATCAGGTCGAATGAGTCCGCGTATTTGTAGTGTGGTGGGTGGTTTTACTTTTGGTTCGAAAAATGTTGAGAATTTGATCCTATGGTTTATGACTGGATACGTTTTAGCTATAGATTTTGATGATTATAGGTATTTATACTCCGTTGTAAATGCACTGACGCTAATGTAAAATTTTAATGTTTTAAAAAGTGTTTCTATTAGATTAATCTGGGTAAATACCAAGCGTTAAGAACGATGTATTGGCTTTGAGAGAAGGGGGTCTGTTAATGAAGTTAGTTGTTGTAGGGGCAGGGCAAGGCGGCTCTAATATTGCAGACGAATTTGCCGCTATGGGTGAATGGGTCTGGAAAAATCGCCGTGTCCGTATATTCACAGGTGATGAACGTGACCCCATATACAAGGGAGTGTTTGCGGTAAATCTGGGAGCCGGAGACCTTTATGGTTTGAAATATATTCCGCAGACTGATGATCACAGTATATTAATAGGCGCTGATAATGAGTTTAGAGGCAGAGGTGCAGGTAAGGTCAACGCCGACGGTGCCGAACAGGCCCGTAAAAACTCGAGAAAAATAGTAGGATCTATTAGAGATGAAGGTGATGTATACGCTGCAGATGCGATTCTTGTCATAGCTACTACTGCCGGTGGAACCGGCTCCGGATCTGTTGGACCTATCATCGATATGCTCAAGGATGAATTCAAGAAGCCGGTCTACGGTATGTTAGTACTACCATTTGAAAACCAGTACGATGAACCGGATAGTGTTATAAATACGGCAACATGTATCAAGAAGGTCGTTGAGAATTCACTCGCTGATGCAGTGTTTTTAGTTGATAATCAGAAGTTTGTAAGAAAGGGTGATTCAATGGGTACAAATTACTCATTGATCAACCGGCGTATAGCCGACTCATTCATGGACATTTTGTGTGTCGGAGAGGAAACGGATAGGAGCTACATTGGCGAAGTTCTCGATGCAAACGATGTAATACGAATACTGAGTGGGCCATGTGCTTTGGGTGTCAGCCATGCTTATGTTCCTCCTCCAGCCAAGCAATCTGCTTCGTTATTTGGATTGTTTGGAAAGGGTAATGTCGGGAAACCACGGCATTTCTCAGTCACTAAAGCTCAGGTAGAGAGAGCTCAAAATGTTGTGCATGCATCTTTATCTGAATTGTCGCTGGACTGTGAGTTTGAAGATGACAATGGCGCTGTTAGATATGATGCGCAGAACGTGTTGGGACTATTTAGTGGTCCAGCGGAAGAAGCCACGGAAGAAATTGTAGAGATGATGGATTCCACATTTGCAGAGCGGGTGCCTGGAGCGGGACGTCGTAAAGGAACCTATCCAGGTAGGACATCTGACACGATCAGTGTCACGTGCATTATGGCCAATATAGGTCAGGGCGCAGCGATGGATAGGGTCGCTTGGTTCTACGAAGCAGCGACACGTATGATGGGTG
>VFFT01000025.1 GCA_009392775.1 SAR202 cluster bacterium
TATCTATACATTTAAACTTGTAAACCAAACTAAGCAGTTGGACAGGTTTGTTTTATCTCCCCCTTAATTTCGGATCAAGAACGTCTCGCACAGCATCTCCGGCAAAAGCAAACCCCATTACCGTGATACTAATCGCTATCCCAGGGAATATTATGATCCATGGAGCGGTTAGAGCCATCTGGGCAGCCGTACCGGTCAGCATACTTCCCCAGGAAGGATCAGGAGGGGCAACCCCTAAACCAAGATAGCTAAGTCCGGCTTCAGTCAGTATTGCCGTGCCAAACATAGACGACATGATTATCAGGAACGGCGCCATAGCATTTGGCAATATATGCTTAAATATTATGCGAGGGTTAGTCGCCCCAATCGCCCTCGCAGCCAACACATAATCTGTCTCTCTGAGGGAAATAGTTGAAGATCTGATGACCCGCACTCCTCTGGGCAGTATCGTGGCAGCTATCGCAAATATCACATTCATTAACGTGTTACCAAAAACCGCTACTATAGTTAGCGCAAGAATAAGATCTGGGAAGGACATCCACATATCAACAAGACGTTGAACAATAGCGTCTAACTTGCCCATAAAATAACCGGACATCAAACCAATAAGAGCACCAACCCCAGTTCCGATCACTACTGCTAGAAACCCAACCTTTAGGGAAACTTGTGCCCCTGCAACCAGTCTAGAAAATAAATCTCTGCCGTACTGATCAGTGCCCAGCCAATAAGCCGAACTGGGTGGTTCTTTCAGATTGTCGTAATGTTGTTCGGCAACAGGGTATCTAATTATCAACGGGGAGCACAAGGCTACTATAGAGAAGAATAAGACTATTCCAAACCCCGTGGTACCCAGCGGTTTCGTTCTCAGATAATGGAAGAAGAGTTTCCAGAAGGTAGGTCTGCGTCGCTCTACTACCAGAACATTATCTTCAGAATTTACTTCATTTTCAAAAACAGTAGTAATGCTAATACCCCTTTGTATTCAACAGCAACTATGCTGTCTAGATCGACTCTCTTACGTGTATCTAATCCTAGGATCTAACCAAGCATACAGCAAATCAACCACCAGATTCGCAAACAATACTATGAGAGCGATAAACATGACGATTGCTTGTATGACAGGATAATCTCTAGCAGCTACACCCTGTACAAACAACTTACCTATACCAGGCAGGTTGAACACAGATTCAATAACGACCAGTCCTCCCATGAGAAAAACAACTTCAAATCCGGCTAAGGTAACTACCGGAAGTAGGGCATTTCTCAATACATGGACACCCAAGACTATAAACTGGGAAAGACCCTTCGCATTAGCTGTTCTAACATAGTCCTCTTTTAACACTTCGAGTACCGAAGAGCGTGTCATTCTCAACATGCCAGCTGAACTCCTAGCACCGACAATTAGCGCAGGGAAGAACAACGACTGTATGTTAGACCACGGATCAACCCATAACTCCCTATAGGCAATCGGCGGTATCCAATCGAATGCCCACAGTAATCCTACGATTACTAATAAACCAATCCAAAAATTCGGCATGGATTCAAACAACATACTAGCAGAACGAAGTACGTAGTCTATCCATGTATCCTGTTTTACTGCGGCTAAAACACCGCCAGGCAATGCTATCACCAACGCCAAAAACACGGCTAGAAAACCTAGTTCAAAGCTTAATGCCACTCTTGGCAGAATTCTCTCAATAACGGGTTTACGGTTAGAATAAGACGTGCCGAAATCGCCTGTGACAAAGTTACCAAGCCACCTGACATATTGCTCAGGGACAGGCTTATCAAGTCCTAGTTTCGCCCTAGCCTTCGCAAAATCTTCTTCAGTTGCGCTTGAAGCTTTATCTCTACCCATCAGCAGGGCAGTCGCGTAATCCCCAGGGATAACGTGCAACATAGAAAATATGAATATAGAGACGCCTAAAGCTGTCGGGATAAATAACAATAATCTTCGAATTATGTATTGTTTCATAACGCCACTACGAACCCACGATACCCTATCAGAACTAGTGTACTAATACTTTATATAGAATCGGAGCAAGGACCACACGTGGTGAACCCTGCTCCGATGTTTAATCCGAAACACTTACCTATAGGTGTTTACACACCACCTGGTATACCTGTGTCCTGACCACTAGAACCAGCATCGTCCTTATGTGCGTCGTTCATCCAGATATGTTCCCAGTTCAGGAATGAGCTGTTTGGAGCTGGATGGTGGACGTATCCACGTACCTCAGGCCAGAATGCTACACCTTCCTGTTCCCAGTATAGAGGCATCTTTATATATTGCTCCATACCATAAATCTGCAGCTCATCAGCTATGCTCTCCCGTTCACCTTGGTCAACGGTAGAAGCCAACTGCGAGAGTAGTTCCTCTGATTTAGGATCGCAGTCCAAGTTCGGCGTCCAGTGGTTGTTGGATGACTTACAACCCATGTAATAGGTTAGCCCCAACGCTGGATCTGGTGATGGCATAGTGTCGTTTCTCGGCAATATGTCTCCCCAGCTACCGTCTGCTGTCTGAGCCCTGTAAGCGACAGTTTCAACCATATCAAAGTCGGTTTTGATACCGATCAATCTTAGCTGTTCCTGTACATACTCAGCCCTGGCCCGGACCTGCTCATCGCTTTCAACCGTGAATACATAAGTCTGGTCGAAATCGAATCCTTCCTCTTCCAGTATTGCTTTGGCTTCGGCTCTCTGTCGGTCCATATCACCGTCTTCTGGTGGACACCACGCCGGTATGGCGCAGCCATCTGCCCGATCAACAGCCCACGGGCTGTTAGGAGCCATTAAGAATCCCATTGAAGCGTGACCATCCATTAATACCTTGATGGCGGTCTCACGGTCGATGGTCATATAGACTGCCTGTCGAACCTTAGCACTTGAAAATGCTGGGTTGCTAGCATCTAGCCAGACAGAGTGGTGACCTCGGGTGGGCCCAATGACTACGCGTATCTGATCATGATCTACGTAGGCATCGTACTGCCCCCAGTTACGAATCCAATGCCAGTCACCCTGGTGGGCTAACATTGAAGCCTGTTGCCTTGACTCGTCAAGGATTCCATATATGGTCAGGTTATCTAGATATGGCAAAGCGCCATTACCTTTGAAGTAGTTCGGGTTAGCCTCGAACTGGGCCTCTTCATCGGTATTTGAAGTTGCTATGAACGCACCTGTGCCAAGGGAGAAGTCAGTAGACATGGCATCTTCGCCACCTTCCTGGAACCAGGCCTTATTGAATATAAATGCAGCCCTGTCCGTGAAAGCGGTTAGTGAGGTGGCGTTAGGTCCGATGAATCTCATGCTCAACGTGTGATCGTCTTGGCATTCCAGACTCTCAGTTTTAATGAAATTCAGTTTTGCACCCATTTCTGCGTTGGTTAGTCCTTCTCCAGTTAACATCGTCTCCAATGTGAACCGGGCATCTTCACAAGTGAAGGCTTCACCATTATGCCAGGTTATACCTTCGTGGAAATGCAGGTCAATTCCAGCGGCATCATCATGATCGTGCCAGCTTGCTGCCAAGTCTGGAACAATCTTACCCGCATCGTATGGGTCTACTTCCACTATTTTGTTGAAAGCAGGTGACCGGGTTCGAGTGGTATGACCGCTATAAGCTCCCCACGCATTACCATGCTCTAGGGGATCTTCATATATTACTCTTAGGTGACCGCCGCTGACCGGATCTCCATAGAAATCCGTTGGCGGATTCCAGTAATCCTCGAATGCTTGTCCAGCGTGGTCAGTGTCCATTTCTGTGAACCCCGCATCAGAGGAAGCGACAGGAGCCGCTGTCGGAGCAGCAGCTGGAGCCGCAGCAGCAGGGGCTTTTGCAGCAGGAGCAGGTTCAGACGCTCCACCACAGGCCACTACTATGCTTAGGAGCAATATCATTGGTACTAACAGTAGTGCTGTTGGCACACCAGGCCAATTTAATTTCATGGTCCGTATCCTCCAGTATCTATACTCTGCTGTTAACAGGTTAACCCTGCTAAGGATATGCTTAGCCTACTCCCCACAAGCGAAATAAGCACTCCAAAACAGCACTGCCGTGGAGCTTATCTTGCGAAGTGCCCTTTGTCAAGATGGCCAATCGACATTCCCAAAGCTAATACTGAATACAGATTGACTGAGGAACGGCCTATTCCTACAATGCAGCAATACTGGTAAACATTTATATCATCCCAAGTTTAAAAGGAGATGTTTCATGAAGGAAAACTTATTATTACGAAAGCTTAAAGCAGGCGAAGCTGTCTTCGGTGTCATGCTTACCTTTCCATCCGCAGCAACAGTTGAAATGCTGGGGCACTGCGGGTTTGACTGGATTTTACTCGATAATGAACATGGCGACATCACTGTTTCAAACGTAGAAGACCTTGTCCGTGCTTCAGAGTTGACAGGGATTACACCTATCGTACGCCCGGTGGCTAATCGACCAGACGTAATAGCTCCATTTCTTGATCGCGGAGCAATGGGTGTTCAGGTTCCCCACGTAAACACGTCTGCAGAAGCCGAATTGGCCGTAGATTCCGTAAAATACCACCCGATAGGCCACCGGGGTATATTCAGCAGAAGCCGGCCCGCAGAATACGGTTTTGGCGGTTCGACTACCAATTACGTAAAAGTTGCTAATGAAAATACGCTAACCTGCATTATG
>VFFT01000026.1 GCA_009392775.1 SAR202 cluster bacterium
AGTCTCGGAACATATCAAGCTGCAACTGGACTTGCCTTCCATGCTCACACTTGGAATTACCTGTACATAGTATTCCATGCCAAAACAGGGCTACCTTTTCCTGCAAAGGCCTTTGGGTATTAATCATCCTATAGGTCCAGTACGCTTGATTAACTTCCAAAGCATTCATATCGCGCCAGTCAATAAAATGGCGCTCCAGGATATCCATATCCAAATCAGGTTGGCTTTCAGGGTTCAACAACTCGTCTACGGTCGCTTCATATCCCGCTGAAACCCGACGTTCTAATTCTTCGTACGTAGCCCCGAATCCAGCTCTGCGCATGAGATGAGCCATTAAAGCTATATCTTGTTCTGCCATACATTCCTCCTCTGCATACAAATATTTTTCCTAGTTTTCCACTTTGCAATTTTCCCTAAATCTTGGCAACAGTGCGTCGCCCCATGTTCTATTTCTTACAGTGCTACGAATATCACTACATTTACGGGTAAAATCTACCGTTTCACATACCAATATAGGCGTTATTCGTATCTCACTCTTACCTTAGAATGATTATAGTTATACTACTTACACCATCCGGTGCTGTCAAGGAAACCAAGTCACCGATAACATCGCAACAATTAAGCTTGTTCGAACCTACGCTTATTAGAAATAAGTCTATTTTTCGCCGAACCTACGGCGATGCTGGCGCAGTGTTCAATCATCCATTATTACTGGTATGCCTGCAGCTTCGGCCTTAGCGGCAGAATCATTATCCACAACACCATCCTGCATCCAAATATACTTAGCACCAATCGCAATAGCTTCATCTACTACTGGGGCTACAAGTTCAGACCGACGGAATATATCAACCATATCAACGGGTTCTGGTATTGACCGCAAATCTGGATAGCTTTTTTCTCCTAAAGCTTCCGTTATCATAGGATTAACGGGAATTATCTTATATCCCTGCTGTTGCATATATCTAGAAACACCATAACTTGCTCTTTCAGGATTATCAGACAATCCGACGACCGCAATCGTTTTACTTTGAGTTAGCTGTTCCTCCACTAGGTCCATATTTGCTCCTCTCTCTGTACATCGTCACAATCAGTGCACGGCGAGTGTTAGACGTTCCCAGTAATTGTTATATGGCTCATATACGTGTCAGAAGTTGCGCCAT
Source organism: SAR202 cluster bacterium (assembly GCA_009392775.1). The sequence continues at coordinate 1,161 of VFFT01000026.1, forward strand.
GCCAATGATTCTCTCCAGCCAAAACCTGAACAACATCTCCGACCGCCACTTCTACTTGATCAGTTTCATTAGCTACTACTCCATTACCAGACGTGATCACTAATATCTGATCCGTATCATGTTTATGCCAACCCGTAATGGCACCTTTTTCAAAGTGAACTATGCTCGCGTTAAAGAACTTACTTGCTCCATCAGCTAATAGTGGCTGCCTAGTCCGGTGCACCTCGCCACCTGTCCACCCGTCTATTGCGTTAGCAGGACCCAAAGGAATGTGATCTATTTCTGAAAATCTCAGCCTTTTCATTTGTCCCCTCCTACAAATATTTAATTAAATGCCATACGCATTCTAAAACCCCATGGGAGCTTCACGAGCCAGAATATTACAGCCGTAAACTCTTTGCAACCAACAACTAAATAATGAACAATTTATCGATTTGTCGGAGCTGGAATACCAGGTATGTTACATTTTACGCTACCTAATGTACCTCTAGTGGTGAAGAACAACGTTTTCCAATCTCCACCTCCGAAACACAGGTTAGTAGTAGCTGATTGACCATGCACTATCGTACCTAGATGAGACCCTGTTTGATCCAGAATCCACAACCCACCCGATCCCCCACAATAGACATTACCCTCAACATCCACCTTCATGCCATCCGGAACACCTGGGAGCGGACCTGTTAAATCACAGAATATTCGATCCGATGCAAGTGCTAGGGTCCCGTCATCTTGCAGATCAAAAGCTCTGATGTGGCCTCTTCTAGTATCATTTATATACAAAATGCTCTCGTCAGGAGAAAACGCTATTCCATTGGGTACCAGAAAATCGCCTACTAAAAGCGTTAATGTTCCCAAATCAGCTGACAATCTGTAGACACCCGAAAATGTCAAATCCCATTCCTCCCTGGGACGCCTGTGAGTCCAAGGATCAGTGAAATAAATACTGCCATCAGACTTAACGACTACGTCATTGGGACGGTTCAATTGCCTTCCCTGAAAACTATTCGCTATAACCGTCAAATTACCATCCAGCTCCGTTCGGGTCACTCTCCTAGTATCATGCTCACAGGCCAATAATCTCCCTTGGAGATCTCTCGTTAACCCATTAGACCGATTACTAGGAGCAGTAGCAACTGTCATGCCTTTGGACTCTGACCATTTCATACGGCAATTATTCTGGATATCACTAAAAAGAAGGTAACTGTCTTCGAACCACCACAACGGACCCTCAGCCGGACCGTGTTCCCCACCGTACCCACTACCAAGTTCTACTATTTCCGCATCAGACGTTACTATATTGTCTAGTTCTGAAGAAATTTTTTCTATCGCCATAACATCTCCTTTAAAGACAACCTGTTGAGGCGTATCATATCATCCCC
>VFFT01000027.1 GCA_009392775.1 SAR202 cluster bacterium
CAACACAGTGTTAACGAATTGCGCAGTATTGGGATACAACCTGATGCTTTGATCTGTAGAAGCGATTATGAGATGACGGATTCTATAATAGACAAGCTCTCGTTATTCTGTGACGTTAGCAAAGAAGCAGTAATACCCCTTCACACAGTTGGGAATGTCTACGAAATTCCTATAATCTTGGAAGAAACTGGCCTGGGTGACATAGTGTGTAACACCCTGAGTCTGAACATGCCGGCAAAGCAGTTGGCAGACTGGGGTGTTTTGATGGAACGCATGAACAGGTGTTCAGACGTAATTGATATAGCAGTAGTTGGTAAGTATGTGGAATATCCTGACTCATATATATCAGTAAAAGAGGCCTTGCGGCACGCTGGGGTGGCTAATAATCGAGAAATCAATATTCAGTGGGTACATTCCGAAGAAGTTGAGACCATTGGAGCCGAATCTCTACTGGCTACTGTATCTGGAATAGTTATTCCGGGAGGGTTCGGCCCGCGCGGAGTTGAGGGCATGATAGATACAGCCAAATATGCGAGAGTTCATAAAGTGCCGTATCTCGGATTATGTCTAGGAATGCAGGTTATGGTAATAGAGTGGGCTCGGAATATACTTAACTTAGATGCGAATTCTTCAGAGTTGGATCCTGATACTAAACATCCTGTTATACACATCATGGCCGATCAGGAAGATGTGACTGACAAGGGCGGGACTATGCGTCTTGGGTCCTACTTCTGCGAACCCGTAGAAGGAACTATAACTTCTAGAGCGTATAGGGACTCCGTTGTAGAAGAACGCCATAGGCATAGGTACGAATTAAATAACAGTTATAGAGAGTCTTTGGAAGAGTCAGGCTTAATCATAAGTGGCCTTTCACCTGACGGTACGTTGGTGGAAATTACGGAAGTGAGAGATCATCCGTTTATGCTAGGTACTCAATTTCACCCTGAATTTAAATCTCGACCTCACTTGCCTCATCCACTATTTAATGAGTTTGTATCTTACGCAAAAGATACTATTAGAGAAGGTTACCAACGTCCGCTTCAATTAATGTGAATGTTTACTCGAGAGGTGCTTATTCAAGGGATAACAGTTCCTTCAAAATTCAAATCCACTATACGGTGTTCTTAATACATCGTAATTATCGACTTATAGTAATGATTTATAGAGATAGTTTTCTCAATCCGAGGTGTATATGACTACTACAGTAGAAAAGATGAATGCAGCAGATATCAGGGCCAAGAGCAAAGAAGAATTGGTAGAATTGGCTACCGCCTTTGGTATCGAAGATGAAACCATACAGAATCTAAGCCGCCGTGAAGATTTGTTGAGCAAAGTGTTGCAGACTGTTTCAGCTCAACAGTTTCTGATAGCTTCAGGCATACTTGAGGTTATGGATGAAGGATACGGCTTTCTACGGCAAGTTAATTCTATCGGTGGTTCGGGTGATGTCTATATCTCACAGTCGCAAATTAGAAGATTCGGTCTTAAAACTGGAGATACTGTAACTGGCCAAGTGAGACCTCCCAAAGAGGGAGAAAGGTATTTTGGGTTAGTTAGAGTAGAGACTGTAAACAATCTAGACCCGGATCAGCTAAATACAAGATCGCAAGTGCAATTTGAATATCTTACCCCGATATTTCCTGAAGATATGGTGGTTCTTGAAACAGATAGCACAAACTTATCGACCCGTATGGTAGACCTCTTTGCTCCCATTGGTTTGGGTCAAAGAGGTCTAATTGTGTCGCCTCCGAAAGCAGGAAAGACCACTATATTGAAGCAGATAGCACATAGTGTGGCTGAAAACTGCCCAGAAGCTGTTTTAATGGTGGTTCTTATTGGTGAGCGCCCGGAAGAAGTTACCGAAATGCGTAGAGCAGTGGATGGTGATGTTTTCGCGTCGACATTTGATGAATCAGTAGAAGAACAATGTAGAGTAGCTGAACTTGCAATTGAGAGAGCGAAGAGACTGGTAGAAAGCCAACAGGACGTTATTATATTGTTGGATAGTATCACTCGTTTGGCGAGGGCCTACAATATTGCCGTTCCAAGTAGTGGACGGACTCTGTCGGGAGGCATGGACCCAGTAGCATTGTACCCTCCGAAAAAGTTTTTCGGTGCAGCGCGGAACATTGAAGAGGGGGGCAGTCTAACAATAATTTCAACTTGCCTGGTTGATACTGGTAGCCGTATGGATGAAGTTATATACGAAGAATTCAAAGGTACCGGTAATATGGAATTGCATTTAGATCGCAAATTAGCTGATAGAAGATTTTTCCCTGCGGTAGATATAGTTCGCAGCGGTACGCGTAGAGAAGAACTGCTTTACAATGAAGACACTATGCAGCGCGTTTTTCTATTGAGGCGAATGGTAACGTTGATCTCTGGTGACGGTTCTACCAGTGCAACGGAGCGTATACTGGAGCATCTCACTAATTGGACTACTAATCAGGAATTTCTGGCGAATTTGAATAATCTCGATCAGAAAAAATGATGATAAGACTTGTGTTCTTTAGTCATCATGATAATGCAGATTCCTTGTAGATTAACTTATGGGAACGGTGCGTTATATGATTAGGATTAATTAATCAATTAGTACATCAACAATCGCTTTCGATGTGTTTTAGAAAATGTTTTGCCAAATTTGTAAAATATCTGGTAATAGAAATTAAATGCACCCCTTAAAAAATGGATAATACTAAAGAACATATACTAGTAGTGGATGATGAATGGGAATCCCCGATTGTCGGTGCCGTAATAAGAACTTTGGAGCAAGAAGGATGGAAAACCTCGGTAATCAAACCGAGGTTTTCATCTGAGTCTGGCAATGATTTTGAAACCGAAACCTTATATGCTATAGAAACTATTCATCCAACTGGAATTTTGCTAGATGTACGGCTTGGAGAATACAGGGAAGATCAATTCAAAGGGCTAGAAATATTGCACAAGATTGTCGGGCGATATCCTGATACACCAGTCTTGATGTTCACTCAATATACACAAGGCCCGGAACGGGACACTGCTGTCAGGAGCAGCCTTCAGTTAGATTCTCCTGTGGATTTTATTGATAAGTTGGCCAGCCCACAAGAGGTTGTATTAAGGCTCAGGAGATTAATTGGGCGACCTCCTAGTCATATAATTATGGGCGAAAAGCTTATTATAGATGTAAATTTGGGATTAGTTCAGGTTAAAGAAGGGGATGATCTCGCGACGGTGACTGACATCCAGGGAATGAAATTCGAAATATTACGCGAATTAGCCTCTACGTGGTATAAGAGTCCAGGCCAACTAGTTCCTTTCAGCAAATTAGAGAGATATTCGGATGGAGAGGAAGCAAGAGCTTCTCTCAGGGTCCGGATAAGGGAAATAAAAATTTCTCTCGGAAATGCACTGGGAGTTAAATTCGGAGCAGGCGATTTTATTATTAATGTTAGGGATCAGGGTTACAGGTTGGTTCCTCCCAAAATGTTTTAGAATTTGTGATTTAATTGATTCATATTGTCGCCATAATTGTCGGAGCCGTAGTTTGTCTAGTAGGTGTAATACTAGTCTTGAGTGCACCTATCCTTGGAGGTCGTTTATCCGACAATCTGTGGGCGGTAGAGCCAGTTAGTTATGTGGCAGTTGTTATTATTATCTTAGGTCTGGTTGTTATCACCACGTCTTATAGTGTTTCGGGAATATTGCGGCGCAAAATAAGTTCATATTCGTCTGGTAACGAATTAATGTCTAATTGGGCTAGTGTCACACAGCAGTATTTTGAATTGTTCCAGCATGATCTTGGCCGACCTCTTAGGCGGATTTTAGGGAAAGAACGTGAAGTACGATCTACTATTGATTTATCTGACAGTGAGTTGTATGGGGATGTGGTAGAACTCCTAGATGAAATCGAAGGTCAAGCTCCAAATTTTCGTCTTATGATGTCGAATGTCCAAGTCTTAATCCAAATGGAGACACCTGTAGAAGATTTAACATTGGAGCCAGTAGAGCCGCTAGAAATAGTTAGAAGAATAGTGGACCGTTATACGTTCGCTGCTACTGATGGAAACAAGGAGATTACCTGGTGGTCTGACCCTGACGATTTTGGGATTGTTTACTGCGATGCTTCTGCAATTGAGCACATTATTACAAATGTAGTCGATAACGCGGTTCGGTTCGCCGATAAGCGGATAGAGATAAAATTAATCCGCCACGAGTCAGAGTTTAGTATAAAAGTGTGGGATGATGGCTCTGGAATTCCTGAAGAGTATCGAAGCCATATATTTGATAGAGGGTGGACTCCTGAATTGGCTAAGCGAGAGGAAAGGACTACCTCAGGGCTTGGAATGTTTATCGCTAAGACTTTGTCCCAGCGATACGGAGGGGATCTCAACGTACAGAGCTTGGTAGGAGATAAAGACTCACATTATACTGAATTCACTCTCATGCTCCCGATAAAAGAGTTCTCTCTGTGATGTTACTATTGAACAGTAGGAAGATTACGCTTTATATCTTTGTTATATGTATGCTTTTTCTGTGTTTAAGTTGCGTAAGACCGGTACCCAGAGTCGAGTTTGAGGCGGCGTCCTTTGAGAAACCAACTGTCACGATAGTCACCCCAACTATTGCACCGTCCCCTACCCCAGTTACAATACCTGTACAACCAACTCAAATACCCGAGCCTGAAATCATTGCTATTCCTACTCCA
>VFFT01000028.1 GCA_009392775.1 SAR202 cluster bacterium
ATATGATCAGGAACTGAATTTGAGCTAATTGCTTTTTCATACATTCCCTACCTTTCTGTTGCATTCTAGGATAACCAGAAATACTAGGGTTATTCTACTGTATTTTTACCTTGTCGGAATATAGAACTGCGGATCACGATTATTGGTTATTAGTATCCAGGTTTATAGCTTTCTAGCTCTTTCACCTTTTCACACCGTATACGGTACTCAGCGCATTTTTGCACAGAATAATCATATTCTTGTCGATTTGCCCAGCCTTCCTCATAACCTTCTGATTTTCCATACATCATTCCTGTTATGAAGCAGGTTAACCCCAATATAATAGTAAAAACTATGAGGAAGCCTGCTAGGTCCTTATTGCTTCGAAACCAAAATTGTTCATACTTGAGCCTCCAGTAGTCGGTCATTAATTACCACCTATTAGTATTAGGAATGTCTGCAACTGTTAATTTGGGTGTTGTTTGCGGAGGGAATCCTCCTAAAACCACGCATATGAAACTGTGCTCTTAAACTAGCTTAAAACTCTTGTTGTCATATTGTCTAGTGCCGGGTGAATTGTGTCTGCAATCGAACATAGATTCGGGTCTTTTCGTAAAATTATGAGCATATCTCTGTATATAAGCATATCAGGACTACGGGAATCCACATCTGCTACTTGATCATTAGGTCTTTAATCAATTAATATACTCGGAACGACCAAAGGGTCTACGTACTAATGGGCATATCTATGCCAAGGGATTTTACAAAAGTAATATTAAGGGGGGCAGTATTCATGTTGGGTCGTAATTTCAAAGGACTGAAGCTCTTAGGGATAGGATTAATTCTGATGGCCCTATCTGCGACAGTTGCTTGCGGAGGCAGTGCAGCGCCGACAACTTCCGACTCCGGTGCAGCAACGGACTCGTCCGTATCTGAGCCTAAAACCATACCAACGTCGGTTCCTAAGTCGGCTGATGCGGAACCAGTTTCTGAAGGCGGAGATATGGTTATATCTGTCAGCTCATACTTGGGGTTCCAGGGTGTTGACACAAATATTTCCGAAGACAGTGCTACCAAGATCTACTATGACGAGGTCTTTGACTATGCAATAGGTCAGAGCCCTGATGGTAATTTGGTGCCTGGCTTTGCAACTGAATGGGGAGTTTCAGACGATTTCCTAACTTGGACGTTCACCATCAGAGAAGGTATGAAATTCCACAATGGTGAGGATGTAACTCCAGAGGATGTCGCATGGACGTGGAACAGAGCTGTGTCCCCTGAGTCATTGGGTGGATTTGCCTTAGAAGTAGGTCCTGATCTATCCAGCGAGTTTACGGTGTCCGGTAATGAGGTCAGCGTGAGCACTACGGAACCAAAGTCTACGCTGCCTATACTATTCGCCGCAGCTTCACCACCTCGCTCTGTAGTGTGGTCTCAGGACTATTTTGAGGAAGTCGGTGGAATCGATGGATTCAGGGATGCTCCTGTAGGATCAGGTCCCTATAGGTGGACAGATCGTGTACCTGGCCAGTATATAGAATTCACGGCTTTCGACGATCATTATGAAAAGACAGCCGGCTATGAAAAACTGCAGATATGGGACGTAGCAGAACTAAATACTAGAATGGCTATGCTGAAAAGCGGGACTGCCGACTTGGCGACTGCTTCAGTAAGGAACGTTGAGGAACTGCAAAAAGCCAATCTACAAGTTTTGCAAGCCCCTGCTTCAAATATATCCTGGATTTGGTACAACTACGCTTGGGTTGAAGGACATCCGTTTAATGATCGTAGATTAAGAGAAGCGATTTCAATAGCGATAGACAGGGATGCTATAGGTAAAGGCCTCTATAATGACCAGACTACTCCTGCCTGCTGCTACTGGGTAGTACAAGGAAACGTGGGATACCCTGGTGACGTAGAGCCTCATCCATATGACCCGGAAAAAGCTAAGGCATTAATAAAAGAGGCCGGCTATGAAGGGGCAGAAATAGAGATTATGACGTTCTCTGGAGACGCTGATTTCGTAGATCAGCCAGGTTTGTCAGAAGCAGTAGCTGGTTATCTAGATGCAATTGGTCTGAAGACTTTCGTATCAGTAGTAGATGGCTCTGCTCTCAGAGAAACTTTTGATAACGCTATAAAAACTCCGGAGCAAGTAGCTGATATTGTGGCTAACCAGCCTCCTTATCAGATAGCTGTAAGGGGTAGCGATACAAGGTTCCATTCCTATAGAGGAGCTCATATTTACTACCATTCCGAAGGTCGTCGGCAAATGATTAAACTACCAGATGTATTCGATCCACTCTTGGACAAGGCAGGTGCCGCATTTGATCTTCAGGATCAGCACGATGCGATGGCAGAGTTCCATAGGGTTGTTAACGAAGACTATTGGACTGCCCCACTACTAGAAGCTGGTGCAGTGTTCGGTGCCACTGACAAAATAGGTTCATGGACTCCTATCACGGGAAGGCCGTACCCGCATAACCACTGGACCATCCAACCTTAATCAGTAATAGTTAAGTTGAATGAAGAGGTCTGCTTGATAGTAAATACGCTTGATAGCAGGCCTTTTCGTCGGAGAAATTAATGCTAACTTATATTGGGTTGCGCATATTTCAAGCCTTTCTGGGCCTCTGGTTTATAGCAACTCTCGTGTTCATATTATCCAGGTCGATTGGTGATCCTGCAGAAATATTTACAGCTCGCCATGGGCACGTACACGCAAGGGAACTCATGGAAGAGAGATTAGGTCTTGATAAACCGCTCTATCACCAGTATGGAATTTATGTAGGCCAATTGTTGCGGGGAGATCTCGGCAAGTCTGTGCGTAATGGGATACCTATTACCAAGATTCTGATGGAAAGATTGCCAGCCACCTTTACTCTGGGACTATTTGCTTTAGGGTTTGCTATAGCATTTTCTATACCACTCGGAGTGTTGGGAGCCGTTTATCGAGATTCTCCAATAGATTGGTTCGCTAAGGTTATGGCTTTCCTTGGTCAGGCGATGCCGCCATTCTGGTTGGGCATAATGTTGATAATATTATTTGCGGTGATATGGGACATTGTTCCCCCTGCAGGAAAAACCGGTTGGACCTCTTATATACTGCCTGGATTCACCCTCGGATGGGGAGTAATGGCGGGTATGGTCAGGTTAGTACGTTCAAGTATGTTAGACGTGCTTGATAGCGATTACGTGACTATGGCAAGAGCTAAAGGGGTTGGAGAAATTATAGTTGTTAGCAAGCACGCCTTGCGAAATGCCCTTATCCCGGTTATCACCTACAGCAGTTTGGTGCTTGGTGCTTTTATGAATGGTTCTGTGGTAGTCGAACAAGTTTTTGCTTGGCCTGGTATCGGGACCGTTGCTGTTCAAAGCGTCGTCAGTAGGGATTTCCCAATTGTTCAGGGTGTTGTAATCGTATTCGGCGCATTTTTCATATTTATTAATCTATTCGTGGATATTCTTTATGCCGTGATTGACCCACGGATTAAGTACACGGGGCAGTAGGTAGTTATGGTTAGCGTATCATCAACTCAGATCGTGATGACAAATGTCTGGAAACTCAGATTGGTCGCAATGTTATCGGGACTTAAGAGGGCTCCGAAGATACCTACTATCATACTGGGAATCCTACTAGCATTCGGATTGTTTGGCCAATGGATCGCGCCTCATGACCCTATCACTATTGACCTGGCCAAGTCGTTTACACCGCCGGTTTGGCACGCGGAGGGTAGTGCATCAAATTTATTGGGTACAGATAAATTAGGTAGAGACATTCTTAGCCGTGTTATTATCGGCTCGCGAGTCTCACTAGCCTTGTCCTTAACTATTATCGGCCTTGGTGGCGGAGTCGGAGTCATATTAGGGTTAGTATCAGGGTATTCAGGAAGAAAGGTGGATAGTCTTATTCAACGCGGGGTAGAAGTTATATTGGCTATGCCAACGATACTTGTCGCGCTCGTGTTTGTATTCACTGTTGGTCGTAGTTTTGAAAGTGTAATGTTTATTTTATCTCCCTTTCTAGCAGCTAGATTTACGAGGATAGTGAGAGGGGAGACACTGAGCATTAGGGAGCGTGATTTTGTTGCGGTAGCGAAGGTAATTGGTACTCCTGCCTGGATGATACTGCTTCGTCATATACTTCCAAATGTTTTCAATACAGTAATAGTGTTGGCTACCTTGGAAGTTGGCCATCTTATCCTACTGGAAGCATCACTAAGTTTCTTGGGTGTTGGAGTTCCTCCACCTCATCCTGCTTGGGGATTGATGGTTGCAGGCGGTAGGGAATTTATATCATCTGCTTACTGGATAGCTTTATTCCCAGGCCTAGCTATTTTGTTTGCAGTGTTGTCCATCAACCTGTTTGGCGACTGGCTGCGTGATACTCTAGACCCAAGGCGCCGTCAGTTATGATTATGCTTAATGCCCGAAATGTGTGTTTTTATAAAGGAATCGTAAAACCAAGGAAACGGAATGACTGATATGTCTACAACAAAAGATCGATCCATTTTATTGGATGTTAAAGGTCTAAAAACATATTTTTTCCAGCGCCGTGGCGTTTTAAAGGCTGTTGACGGTGTTAATTTCACTGTTCGGAAAGGTGAGTCAGTCGGATTAGTGGGTGAGTCTGGCAGCGGGAAGAGCATGACATGTCTATCTATAATGAGGTTGGTTCCTAAGCCGGCAGCTAGAATAGTCGAAGGGGAAATTTTATTCAACGGGGAAGACCTGCTCGGTATACAGGAATCCGAAATGAGAGAGTATCGGGGCAGTAAAATTGCGATGGTTATGCAAGACCCCCAAACCTCGATGAATCCGGTTTTCACCGTTGGGAATC
>VFFT01000029.1 GCA_009392775.1 SAR202 cluster bacterium
AAATTATGTATGAGCGTTTCCCTGACTACTTTGCCATGGAAAGTCGCACATACCCATTTAAGAGCGTTTCGCTGCGTTTAGTACCGGAACTATCAACGAGGGTAGCAGCCCTTCAGGCTGGCACAGCCGATATTATCGAAGCAGACTTAACCGTCACTGACCAGATAAAGAGCGGCAACGGCCAAATCGTGTACGCACCTGAGGCTGTCCATATCTGGATAAACGCAAACGGTTGTGATCGCGAAGTAGATAATGATGGTAATCCAATCATGTGTAATGATGAACGAGTACGTTTCGCCTTAGACTACGCCATAGACAAAACCCTTGTACAACAGCTGTATGGCGGCGAGAAAGCTTTTGAAATCGCGGGTTACCAGGGAATAGCCAGCCCATCTGGGTTAGGCTACGAGGAGAACATCGCTCCTCTAGCATTTGACGCAGCTAAAGCACAACAGCTGCTAGCAGATGCAGGATATCCAGGAGGTGAAGGATTCAATGGTGGAAGGACACTAATGATTCACACCTGGGTAGGAGCAGGTGCGCCACTCACAGTAGAAGTTTCTGAATTGATCTGCAGTATGTGGGAACAGAATCTCGGCATAGATTGTGAAGTCAGTGTCGGTGAAGAAGTTTCTACCAAGAAGATCCAATACGCTGGGGAAATCGCCGGCCAATACGTGGTTAGAACCAACGAGAACACCTTCGACGGAGGTCGTCGCATGATGGGGCGATATGCTGAAGGTGGATATATATGCTCAGACCCGGAACTGGCTGAGACATACATAATGCCGGCAATAGCTACGGCTGGGGATCTCTCGGTACGTCACGATGCTTACAATAAGGCTCTCAAGGCAGTATTCGATAAGCATTATGACTTCACTCCTGGTTATTTGAATCAACCGTACGGCGTGTCAAGCAGAGTTACTTCATGGACACCATGGCCATTACAGCCATATCCGAGCGCCTTATGGGACGTTCGATTCGAGTAACATCGAATCCAAACTATAAAAAGAATCCCCAGTACGTACGTACTGGGGATTCTTTTTATCTCAGTCTACAGTGTACCTGAACTAAAACTGGGAACGCTTCGCTTCCATATTGGAATGTATGTCTAGTAAAACGGTTTTGCCCTCAGCATTCAACTCCTGTGCCCGTTGAAGAGCTGGAGCTATTTCAGAAGGTTGTGTAACCACTATACCGACAGCACCCATACCTTCAGCTAGCTTTGCATAATCACCACTCATCCTAGTAGCACCATACAATTCATTTGCAGTAGGATACCCGCCAGGATAAGTCGCCATACCACCATTATTCAGAACAATGGTAGTGATTGGTATATTTGCCCGAACAGACGTCTCGATATCTAACCCAGACATACCAAAGGCCCCGTCTCCCATAAAGTTCAAACAGAACTTATCTGGGCTAGCCAGCTTCACTCCCATCATCAAGGGTATTCCGTAACCTAGGTGGGTCGTTTTACCCCACCCAATATAGCTATACGGGATGGTAGCTGTGTAAAACGGCATTATAGTATCTCTAGGTGCTCCAGCGTCGTGGGTGACAATGCTCTTATCTTTATCCAAACAACGCTCCAACTCGGCAATAATCCTGTAGGTATTTATAGGAACTTCGTCCGAATTCAAAAGATCTTGCCATTCTCCAAGCCACGCATCCCTCATGTCGGCAATCTCTTTGGCCACATTGGTTTGCCCCTTACGACCATTCGCTCCAATTTGGGCTTTGACCTCCGCTATCATAGCTGTAAGGGTCAACTTGGTATCACCAGGCAACCCAACATCTACAGAGAAGTCCTTATTTATATCTTCGATACTCTCTACGTTATGTATAATAACCTTCCCGTCCGGTATAGGTTGACCGTAGTTTGTTCTTGTCATACTAGAACCCACTGCGAACAGGACATCTGACTCCTGCAACCAGGTCCGAGCGGGCAAAGAAGTTGAACTGCTACCCGCGCCTAGTGCCAAGGGATGCCTCTCATCAAACGAGGACTTACCTGGCATAGTGCAATAAACCGGTATTTCAGTTAGCTCAGCAAACTCTTGTAATTCAGCAGTTGCCTCCGAGAATAAAACTCCCATCCCTGACCAAATCACTGGTTTCTTTGCATTCAATAGCAGTTTAACTGCATCGGTGACGTCGCCAGAAGCGGGAGATTGTAATGCACGCTTTGGAGGCTGGTAGTCTAGTCCTGATTCAGGAACTTCCATAGGACCAACATCGGCTGGTATTTCCACTATCACGGGACCTGGGCGCCCGTTGCGTAGAGCGTGGAATGCCCTTCTCATTGCTCCGGCCACTTGTCCAGGAGCTGTTATGATCTCACCTTGCTTGGAAACCGTTCTATAAGTCCGACTGGGGGAAAAATTAGGTCGAACAGCGTACTGATTCAAAGCAGGTCCACCTGGGAGGTACAAAATCGGTATATTATCAGCGTAAGCTTGGGCCAAACCACCCATAGAGTTTTCCGATCCCGGCCCACCCTGGGTAATTACCACGCCGAATTTTTTCCGGTTATTCAATCGGCTAAATCCGTCCGCTGCCATAAGTGCGCCACGTTCCTGCCGAAACATTATGGTGCGAATACCTTCCTTGGCAACAGCTTCTATTAATTGATTGTTAGGGAAACACCCTATCCAATCTACTCCTTCTGATTTTAAAATACGCGCTACCGCTTCCAATACATTCATAATAATTTCCTTTACGACAGACTAAATTGAATTTATACAGAAACAACTATAGTTCTACAAATAATTCCGCCCGATTATAGGTGTTACCAAAGGACGGGTCAATGTAACCAGAACATAGGAGCAATACGTCTAAGATGAAACTAGGATGTAGTCAAGAACTTAAGCGTATCTTCAACCATTTCCCAGGGTATATCTTGTCTCACAATAGCCTTCCCAACATCTTCCAGCATTACCCATCTGTTGGTACCCGACTGGACTTTCTTATCTAGCGACATCGCTAGTCGTATGTCTTCTATGGGAATACCTATAGCCTTAGTGGGAAGGTTAAATCTCTCAAGTATCCTTTGTTGCCTATCAACAATATCCTGGGAAATCATCCCTAGTTCTTGTCCCATTCTGGCAACACCCATCATCCCTACTGATACGCCCTCCCCGTGCATGAATTGGCCATATTCAGTGGTAGATTCAAGCGCATGCCCAATGGTGTGCCCATAATTTAGTAATATCCTGATTCCAAGCGTTTCCCGTTCATCCTGGCTAACTACATTGGCCTTGATAGCCATACTACGACGGATCACTTCCGTAGAAATCTCTGGCTCAATCTCCATCAGAGCTTCGGCATGCTCCTCAAAAACATCTACCAATCCTGAGTCAAGTATCAAGCCGTGTTTGATAGCTTCTGCCCAGCCCTCTGACAGCTCTCTTTTCCCTAATGTGGACAACGCCTGCACATCGGCTAAGACCGCTTTGGGCTGATAGAAAGCACCTACCAAATTCTTAGCCTGCGGAAGATTAACTGCTACTTTGCCACCAATCGATGCGTCTACCATTGCCGCCATACTGGTTGGAACCTGTACGAATGGAACTCCCCTTAGAAATGTTGATGCAACGAATCCTGCCAAATCTCCCACAACACCACCACCAACGGCAACGATGGCATGACCTCTCTCAGCTTTCAGCCCTACTAGCCATTCATATATTGCTTGAGCTAATCCAAAATTCTTGCTAGTTTCCCCTGCTGGAATTATGAAACAATGAGCTGCTATTCCACTTCTCTGCAAGGCCCACTGAGCGGCTCTGCCGTACGGATGCATAACGTTTTCATCAGTAATAATATATACCGGACCAGCTATACCAAGATCCACAAACTTATCACCGAGTCGCTCAATTACACCCCATCCAGCCACGACAGGGTAACTCCCTCCTGAATGTTCAACTACAGCTGCCAGATCCGGATCAACCATTTAAACAACCCTCCGTATCATCTCAATGAGACGCCATTACGATTCATAATATAATTCTTATTCGCTATAAAGAGTTAACAGACTATCAGCTATCTGTTCGGGACTCATATCATCAGTGTCCACATGATGGCTAGCCATTTTATAATATTCAATCCTTGTACACAGCAATTGAGCTAAACGATCTAATGATAAATCTCCCGATAACAATGGTCTCTTGGGAGCACCTTTTCGCTCATCGTTAAGTATCCGCTGAAATAATGTGTCTGGCCGGGCGTTCAAAAAAACAACCCTTCCTGTTGATAACATTAGATCCCTATTGCGCTGGCTCATGAAAGCACCTCCGCCTGCAGAGATGACTAACCCGGATTCCTCGCACAACTTACGAATGACTTCTTCTTCTTTTTCCCTAAAATATTCCTCGCCTGATTCAGCAAAAATCTCGCTTATGCTTTTCCCCAAACTGGAAACGATTCGATCATCGGTATCAACCAGAGTCCAGCCAAGACGATCAGATATAACACTTCCAACTGCGCTTTTACCAGAAGCCATAAACCCGACAAGTATAATGTTCCGGGGATTTTGCATCTAACTATTCAATTCTGTTAGATGCATCCTAGTTCCCATCGTAGTCTCGGTATCGAAATACAATAACGTCTGACCGACTCGGTTTGTCATCGGTTCGTCTGCTATAAAGCAAAATCCCCTGTCTTTACAATCCAATATTGCTGAATTAATATCCCCTACAATGTATCCAACATGATCCATTACGTACGATTTTCCGCCAAGCTGCGACTGGTCTACAGCTTCAATCAATTCCACTTGGACATTCCCAAAATTAACATACGCGTTTCGCGCCCCTCTTCTAGACGCGCCTATCCCACCAACAGCAGTGCCATCAAATTTCCTCTCATACCAATCAACAGCCTGCTCAACATCTGCGACTAAGTATCCTGCGTGGACTATTCTATCCACTGAACATCCTTCACCTATACCTATGTTTACGGGATCAGAAGGCTGCTGAGTCAAATGTATTAAAACGCCGTTGGTAGTGGTGGGGTCGAAATATAGAACTTGTTGCCCCATAACATTCGTATTGGGTTTATCAGCCAAAAAGCTAAACCCTTTATCTTGTAATGAGCTCATTGATCCACCTATATCAGATACTACATATCCGACATGATGCATAACCAAGGTATTTTCAGGAATAGTAGATTTGTCATTAGGCTCGATCAATTCGACTTCTATCTGGCCGAAATGGATAAAAGCATTGCGTCCCCCGCTAGGCACAACAGGCCCATCTGGCAAATTGCTACCTCCCGCGTTGAGTCCACCAAACGTTTTCGCAAACCATCCTATGGCTACATCTAAATCTGAGACTAAATAACCTATATGTTGTATCTTTTCGAACATAACGCCTCTCGATCCTAATTTATAGTCTTAAAACTCCGTGTATTAAACCTTACGGCCTGGGAGGGGCAGGTGCATACCCCGAAGTTGTGCAAAATTCGACGCTATTTCCATCTGGGTCCTCTATAAAGAAATAGGCCTGACCGTCATATCTTATACCACCTCTAAGTATTTCAAATCCATTATTTTCAAGGATTTCCTGGGTTTCTTCCAGGTTATCTACTTGAAAAGCATGGTGAATATTGCCAGGTTTAGCCGGAGCTTCAGCAGTTTCTATTAAGTGAACCATTACGCCATTATCTAACTGCAACCAAGTTATGGCAGGATTATCCACTTGGCTTTGAATCTGTTTTATTCCGAGGAGATTATTGTAGAATTCCATGGCCCGAGCGGTATCTTTTACCATAGTCGTAACGTGATTGATCTGAGCAATCTTTACTTTATCCGGCATAAAAAGCCTCCTGTACATGCATTGCTGGCCACATTATGCCATATCCCTTTTAGCCTTACATCTTTAATCAAGCAATATTAGAATTTTATACAAATTAACGTTGACGCTCACTTGCCCATGTGCTAATCTCTATTGGGTCATTTGAAGCTATTTGCCCCAGAATTCTACAGATTTTTATAGATTTTTAGTGGTTGACGTTAGAAATTCCCCTCAAAACCAGTGGTTATCTCTTGGTGACGCCTCCAAAATGTTGCAAGTGAACGAGGCGACATTACGCCAATGGGGCGATAATGGGTATATAACCGTATATCGCACACCTGGCGGACATCGTCGATTCTCAAAATCTGATGTCCAAAAGTTAACTCGGCAATCAACTCCTAATGTAAATTCGGCATCCAAAGAACGCAGAGAAGACTCAGCATTACGACGTATTCGACGTCGCCTAGCACAGGACGATGTCAGCCAACAATCTTGGTTTCAAAGCGTTCAGGACGACGGAAAAGACCGGATGAGAGTATTCGGAAGACGCCTGTTATCCCTACTCCTAGAAGACCCTTCTCAAAAGAAACGCAGACACGACGCACTGCAAGAGTCCTTAATGGTAGGTAGAGAATACGGCACTGAAATGGCAGACCGAAATGTACCAATAAAAGACACAACTGAAGCACTAATCTTTTTTAGAAGTATCGTGTTGGAATCAGTAGAGCCAGCAAATTCTAGGACCTGGGGGCAAATACTAGAATTAGCGGATCATGTTCTAATCGGTGTCGTTGAGTCATATCAGAAACGGATTGAAAATTTTCCAAAATCGGGCGGAGGTAGCAACAGTTAATATGGATATCATAGACAGGAAACTACTGAATACTATACAAACTGAGTTTCCACTGGTTGACGAGCCTTATGCACAAATTGCAAAGGAGTTAGATATTAGTGAAAACGAGCTACTGGAAAGGCTTACTGAATTAAAACAGCAAAATGTAGTGAGGCAAATCAGCGCCATATTCGACACGCGAAGACTAGGCTACAAGACGACCCTCGTTGCTTTTGCTTACGACAGTGAAAAACTGCACAACGGAGCCCTCTTCATAAACAGACACCCCGGAGTTAGTCACAATTATGCACGGGAAGGCTCTTACTATAACCTCTGGTTTACCATCGCGGTCCCACCTGACGGTGACTTGAATACGACCATCGTGTGGATGGCAGAACAAACCGGTGCCATAAATTACAGGATCATGCCTACGATTAGATTCTTCAAGATAGGTGTGAATTTTGACATGGTCAAAGAAAAAAGTTCCGCCCACAATTACAACCCAGATGGTATTGGCGAACGTACCCCTGCCCCGGATTGGAACCAAGAGGTACCTGTTACGGATATTGAAAAAGCTGCTATCAGGGAACTCCAGGAGGACATCGAATTAACTTCACGACCTTTTGACAAGATGTCCGCCAATCTTAATATCACGAATGCAGACTTATTTAATCTCGCTAGCGACCTGCAAGACAAGAAGATCATGAGGCGTTTTAGCGCAGTGCTGCACCATCGTCGATCTGGATTTAGAGCAAATGCCATGGTAGTGTGGAAAGTGCCCCCTGAAAAATCTGAGGAGATTGGCATGAAAATGGCAGAGCACTCTGCTGTCACTCATTGTTACGAGCGACCAACCTTTCCGGACTGGGAATATACACATTTCACCATGGTCCACGCAACCACACAGGACGGCTGCGAAGAAATTGCAAAGGAAATCAGTCAATCCACGGGGATAACAGACAACCTACTTTTGTATAGTACTCGTGAATATAAAAAAACCCGCGTCAAATATTTCGTCGAAGACTACCAACAATTTTGGGATAACATTGAAACTGAACAACCCGTCGAAGCCTAATAGCTGATTAATATAACTTAAAGACCGAGGAGAAGATGCCAGAGTACTATCCCGTATACCTTAATTTATCCGGCAAGCGTTGTGTAATATTCGGCGGAGGTACAATCGCCGAAGGAAAAATTAAAGCACTCCGCCAATCTGGAGCGCAAATAACTATAATTAGCCCCGACGCCACACCAGGTATCAAGAAAGCGTTATCTGATGGCGAGGTAGAATGGCTGGAGCGGAAATACCAAGCCGGCGATCTTGAAGGGGCATTCATAGCGATCGCAGCTACCAACGTTCCAGATGTAAATCGTAAAATATTCAAAGAGTGCGAGTCTCTAGGAATACTGCTGAATGCCGTAGATGACCCGCCATTATGCACCTTTATCGCCCCATCTATAGTAAAACGAGAACCTGTCACACTAGCTATCTCAACGGGCGGGGCAAGCCCTGCGCTAGCTAGAAAAATGAGAGAGACATTGTCAGAAGATCCAAATCTGAGATGGGCTGATCTCGCCAACGTATTGCAAAAAGCGAGAGGGGTAATAAAGCAAAAACAATTGGTCATTGATCCAGACAGATGGCAGTGCTGTATTACCGATGAACTATTGGAATTAGCCCAGAATGGTCTTGAGGATAAGGCCTTAGAGGTCCTAATTCGAGAATTGACCACCAGTGAATCGTCTGGTCTTTGCCATAACCTCGGTTTATGTGATGAATCTGGCTGCAGTATAAAAAAGGCTAAAGCAAGCAAGGAGAAGATCAGTTGACCTTGCTAGCATTAGGACTGAATCACCGGACTTCTCCTATAGAACTGCGGGAACAAATGACCGTAGACAGGGAGAAACTTGAAGACTCTTTGGACTCATTGTCAAAGTTTGTCAAGCAAGGAGTGATTTTATCAACCTGCAACAGATTGGAAATCTACGCTTACGATGACGTAAACAAAACCGCAAAATCTCGATTAGTAGATTTCATTCAGGATTACTCAGGAATACCTCAGAGCCGTTTAACACCACACTTGTATGATCTAGATGAAGAATCATGCGTTAAACACCTGTTCAGGGTAACATCTGGTCTAGACTCAATGATCATTGGAGAACGGCAAATACTCGGGCAAGTCAGGACAGCGTTTAGCACTGCTACACAAGGCGGATACGTTCGGGGTCCATTGTCTAAACTGTTTCATCAAGCACTGCGAGTTTCCAGGTATATACACCGCCATACCAATCTCGGCAAACAATCCAGATCTGTTAGTAGATCCGCAGTACACCTTGCACAAAGAGTTGTTGGAGATTTAACTCAAAAACGCGTTCTGGTAGTCGGAGCTGGTGATACGGGTCGGCTAGTAGCCCGCGCATTATGCGACGCAGGGGCACGAGAGATAGTAGTAGTTAATCGCACGGAGTGGCGAGCTGATGACTTGGCCAAAGAACTAGGTGGGATATCAGCCCCATTCGATAGACTGGAATCAGAATTACTATTGGCTGATGTAGTTATAAGTTCAACAGGATCTCCGGGATTTATTATTGAAGAAAGCGACGTTTCCAAAGTAGCGGCAGCGCGGCATGATCGCCCCTTACTGTTCATTGACATAGCAGTTCCCCGAGACATTGACCCTAAAATACAACATCTAGAGGGAGTTTCACTCTACGACATAGACAGCTTGCAGGATTTGTCAGAAGCCTCGTCGAGCAGCCTTCAACAAGACATCACATGGGCAGAACATATCGTAGAACAGGAAACTGCCAGCTTTCAAGAATGGAGGCAGAGTCTAGACCTGGTACCTCTGATCACATCCATCAGGGATAAAGCTGAGTTAATGCGAAACGAGGAAATCGATCGGACGATTAAAAAACTTGAATCCATGGACTTACCAGATCAAGAAATATTGAATGAGCAATTGCAATTGATGACGAAATCCCTAGTCAACAAAATATTGCATGACCCAACGATTTTCCTGAAAGAAAGCCGCGACCCTTCCCGACAACAAATAGCAAGAGATTTCTTTAACCTTGACGGGAGGAACCGGAGGCGTGGTACAAAATAAATCCATCAGAATAGGAACACGTGGAAGTGCTCTTGCATTGTTGCAAACCAACTTAGTGTTAAGCAAACTACAAGAGCAGCACCCTGAGTACGATTACGAAATCGTGCAAGTCAGGACTTCTGGAGACATCAACTCTACTGGATCCCTACAAACAATGGGGCTAGGGGTTTTTGTCAAAGAAATCGAAAGGCAACTGCTAGACGGCATAATAGATATGGCAGTTCACAGCCTTAAAGACCTTCCTACGGAAATACCAGAAGGACTAGAAATTAAAGCCGTACTGGAGCGAGAAGATCCTAGGGATATACAGGTAAACACCCTGGGAGCACCCTTGCGCGAACTGCCAGATGGCTTCAGCATCGGAACCAGCAGCCCTAGGAGGAAAGCCCAGATCTCCAGTGCTTATCCGCATCTAAGCATCATCCCGCTTCGCGGCAACATTGAGACACGATTAAATAAATCATCGGGATTGGAATGTAACGGCGCTGTCTTAGCAGCAGCTGGCCTAATTAGACTAAATTTAACACATCACATAACAGAATTTCTCCCTATTGAAGAGTTCGTTCCTCCACCAGGTCAAGGCGTCATCGCTGTAGAAACACGGACAGAAAGTTCATACATTACAGAGTGCCTGACATCAATAGACCATGCCCATACTCGCGCAGCTATTACTGCAGAACGGCTTTTCCTCAGCAACGTAGGTGGTGGATGCCAAACACCATTGGGAGCACACGCTACAATAGCAGGAAATAACCTAACTTTAAGAGCTTTTCTCGGATCTGAAGATGGAGCAACCACTTATAATCATTCAGCAACGGGTCAGATCAATCAAGAACAGGCCGTTGCTGACGAAGTTCACAGCCAGCTAATCTCTGCTGGTGCCAAAAATCTGCTAAAGTATAAGTAAACCTCATATACGTAAATGTCTAATGGAGTATCGTGGCAGGTAAAGTATTTTTAGTAGGGGCAGGACCTGGTGATCCTGGCCTAATAACAGTCAAGGGCTTAGAGTGCCTACACCAATCAGATGTATTAGTTTACGACCGATTATTGGATACACACCTGCTTAGCGCATCAAGACCAGATTCCGAACATATATTTGTTGGAAAAGAACGCGGTAGACAAGCCTTAACCCAAGAAGAAATCAACAATTTAATAGTAATAAAAGCCAGTGAAGGAAAAACGGTTTGTAGATTAAAAGGAGGAGATCCCTTTGTTTTTGGTCGTGGTGGTGAAGAAGCATTAGCGTTAAAAGAACACTCCATCCCTTTTGAAGTAGTACCCGGAATAAC
>VFFT01000030.1 GCA_009392775.1 SAR202 cluster bacterium
GTACATCTACGGGTGCAGATATTTGTGCAGTTGCATGGTAGTATTCGCCTGTAAAATCGACTGACCCTGTGCTGAATAAAGTTTTTAATATCTGAACGTATTCTTTTAGATGTCCAAGAGGGTGGTGGAAGTTTGTTCCAAACATGTTTTCCATTGTGGGTCTATGGCTTGGACCGATGCCCAATTTAAATCTGCCTGGCGCTAACTGCGAAATAACCTGGACTTGTTGAGCGATTACTATCGGGTGTCTGGGAAATGTAGGTACTATAGATGTCCCAAACACCATGTTTTCGAAACGTTGCGTCGCTGCAGCAAATATGGTCAATCCATCCAATCCGGCGCCACCAGTAGTCAGCCATACTGATTCGACCCCAGCCTTGGAGGCGGCATCTATATTAGCCATAATAGCATTAGCGTCAGGAGCTGAAACGGCAACTCCTATTCTTGATGTTGGCATTAGGTAACTCCTCAAATAATGGTTGGACCTATGATATTAAGCGATGCACCTTACGGTCTTACCCCCGTTATAGGTCAGCATGTCAGAGACTGCCGATTTGATATCTATTTTTGAACCGAGCTCTTCTCCTTTTAGCTCTGAGTAGGCTCTATGGAGGTTTCCGACTATTCTCTCTTTGTCATGCCATTCAGAGAATGTATCGAGATCCGTAGATAGAGCTGTTTCTAGAGGGCTAAGTCCCTTAGAAAAGCCGTCTTTTGCGATATGTTGTATAAACTTTAAATAGTTTTCCATGTCTTGAATGACCTGAGAATCACAGATGCGTCCATGACCTGGAACAATCGTTTGCGATGGGAATTTTTTAAGTTGAGTGAGAGATCTCAATGACCCTTCTACTGATCCCATCATAACAAAAGGGGTCCCGCCATTGAACAATAAATCTCCTGAAAATAAAATGCTTTGTTCAGGTATCCACGCTATGACATCGTTTGTAGTGTGTGCTGGTCCCATGTAATGCAATTCTATTTTTGTGTTGTCTGAATATAACGTTAAGTCTTTTTCGAATGTTACAAATGGCGGTGACAGGGTAAGATCACCCCATTCTACACCTGAGTACATGGGATTCGGATTCACCGTGGGAACGTTAATCTCTAACATTTCTTTTCGGCATAGCTCATGACCAATGATGGTGGCATTTGGGAGCTGATAGTTCCCATTAGTGTGGTCGCCGTGTTGATGTGTATTTATGAGAGTTCGGATGGGGAGATTCGAAACTTTAGTTATAGATTCAATAAATGCCTTGGTACGCTTTTCGGTGAAGCATGTGTCTATAACTGTTATACCGGTTTTTCCTACAATAAATCCTGTATTGTTCAATCCCCAACTTCCGTCCAATTGGACATAAGCATATACGTTTGAACTTAGCTGTTCCAAAGTAGGATCTGGAGCTTTTTGATCATCATGTGAATGGATATTGGTCATAAGGGCCACCGTCCTTTTGGTACGTGAGTTTATCTTGGTCCTAGGTAACCGTTTCCGTGGAATGGGTAAATTGAAGTTCCTACTTTATCCAGCTTAATCATCTGTCGGTAAACGGTTTTATCAAACTTGTGTTCTGCAGAATGTACTATAATCTCACTAGCTATATTTTCTGGGCTAACACCATTCAGCAAAGCTTCATCTAATATCCTGCCGTCAAACTTTGTTTTGGTATCTATGCCCAATATGTTTAGTATGGTAGGAGCAATGTCGATATTGCCGGTAGGGTTATCTATAGTAGTCTGATTTTTAAAACTTGGTCCATTTGCTAATAAAACGTTTGCCATTTCGTGAGCACTCAATGATCCGTGTTGGCCTAGACCTGTATCTCCGCTGGTAGAATAAACGAATCCAGGGTAACCATGTAAGTTCTTTTCACTGTCCCATCGAAAAGACATTGTGAGGTCCGGTTCTCGATCACCTTCAAGGCCTATTATGCTGTTAGGCAGGGTGCCTGATATATCACCGACTTTCTTTGAGGCTGTTAGAGATCCACACCAATATTGTGACATTAGCCAATGAGCTATAGATTTTGTCATGTCCGGATCGTGGTCTTGAGTATAAAAAAGAACGGAACCACCGTTACCCGCTATTGAGACATCCTTGGGATAATGTTTGTACAAAATTTGTGACTGGTCTAATAATTCTCTGACGTTTATAACCTCTTGTATCGTGGAATAACCATGGTCGGAAGTTATTATGATGTCAGAATTTGAATTAGACTTGCTTAACCAATCTAAAAACATGCCGAATTCTTTATCTGCTTCGTGTAATACTCTGTTGGAAATCTCTGAACCTACTCCAAACGCATGTTGAGACTTGTCGGGTTCAGAGGACCATAATAGGGCGACCTCTGGTCGAATGTCTTCTAGAATATAGTCTTGCATAACCTTAATTGAATGACGCAAGCGTGGGATGTTTGGCACTTCTTCTATTGGCCATGCACCAAATTTATTTATGATTGATTCATTCAAATCTCTAGGTAATGTAAAGTCAGGATGAATGGTAGCGCCCCCACATTGTGAAGCTCTGGGATTATGGATATATGCGTTTCCACTGGTGCCTGTTCCTATAGCTATGTATTTCTTGTTTTCCCTTCCGAGGATATCTGCGATGGTAGGTGCAAGTAAAACTTGTCCGGTTTTTTGATTTATAGCTTCTAGTTGAGATTCTAATGCTGGTATGACAGTGGATGGCATAAATTCAGGCACAACCAGAGTATTTCCGGTTAAACCGTGCCCGCCTGGATATCTTCCTGTTACCAAACTTGCCGCATTCGCTCTGGTGACACTTGGGAAGATTGGGTGATGGTTTTTAAAAAATACTCCCTCATTTTTAAAAGCATATAAATTGGGTGTTAGATCTGGGTTGATCTGTGAGGGTTGGAGTCCATCAAATACAATAATGATTATTGAGTTCATGTTCGGCTCTTACTTAGTTTGTGGTTCAAATTTATCGGTTGACTTCTTATTCTGAAGGTTTGATTGAGTGGCCACCAAATTGTTTTCTTAGTGCTGCTAATAGTCTTCGTCCCAGTGGATTGTCTTGTCTTGATCTAAAGCGTTCTAGCAGAGATAGCGTGATTATAGGTGCTGGAATCGCCAGGTCTACTGACTCTTGGACTGCCCAACGACCTTCCCCTGTGTCTTCAACATATCCTTCTAGCCCACTTAGCTTAGCGTCTTCGGATAGTGCTTCACTGGTTAAATCTAATAGCCATGATCGAACTACGCTGCCAAACCTCCAGGTTTCCGCAATGGTTTGCAAATCGAGCTCAAATTCAGTTTTTGCTTCTAATAATTCGAATCCTTCGGCGTAGGCCTGCATCATTCCATATTCAACCGCGTTATGAATCATTTTGACAAAATGGCCAGATCCGCGTTTTCCTACGTAGCTGTATCCTGTATCTGGTGTAGGGGACAGTGTTTGAAATATAGGTTCTATATGGGTAAAACTAGATTTATCGCCTCCAACCATCAATGAATAACCATGATCTAGTCCCCATATTCCGCCGCTTATACCAACATCCAGAAAATGTATGCCGTCTTTAGCTAACAACTCATATCTTCTGATACTCTCTTTATAATTCGCGTTCCCGCCATCCAACACAGTATCCCCACTTGTAAGCTCATCTTTTAGGAACAAGATGATACTTTCTGTGGGTTCACCAGAGGGCAACATGCAAAATATGTATCTAGGCGGGGACACCTGTGCGATTAATTCTGAGATCGATGAAACTGTGGGGATATCCATGGAACTGATATGGAGTCTAGCATCTGTGTCTTTGTCATAGGCAACTACTCTGTGCCCTCCAGAGGACAGTCTCTGAGCCATATTACTACCCATTCGGCCCAGACCTATCATGCCGATCTCCATTATCAAACTCCTTGTAATTTGGATTTATTTTTCGCTATTACCCGGTATTAGCGACACCAGGTTGCGATTTCAGTAGTTGGGCTCGTTTACCTTCTATATTGTCTAAAAGAAGTTCGAATGAATCTGCAAATGCTTTTACACCATCTGATAACAATTTGTCTGTTATTGAGGTGAGTGAGATACCTGCGTTAATAATAGCTTCAATAGCTTGTTCAGCCTGGTCTAGGTCGGTGTTTACTGCAGTTGTAGCGTTACCATGGTCCAGGAACGCTTCTAGTGTTGCGTCAGGCATTGTGTTCACCGTATGTTTCCCTATCAGTGAATCAACGTACAGCACATCACTGTATCCAGGATTTTTAGTTCCGGTGCTAGCCCAAAGTGGTCTTTGTACCATTGCACCTTTTTCTTCGAGACTTTTAAATTGTGAGGAACCGAAGGTTTTTTGGAATTCATGATAAGCAATCTTAGCGTTTGATACAGCGGCTTTTCCAAGCAATTCTTGTGTTATTCCATTTCCAGTGGCAATTTGTGCTGATAACAAGTCGTCCACGGCAGTGTCAACTCTACTAACGAAGAATGATGCTACAGAAGCTACTCTTGATAGGTCTTCAGTTGTCTGAGTCAAATCTTCAAGCCCTAGCAGATATGCCTGTTGGACTTTTTTATAAACTTCAACAGAAAATATTAGAGTTACATTAACGTTTATTCCTTGGCCTATTAGTGCGCGGATGGCGGGTATACCCTCAGGTGTGGCTGGAACTTTGATCATTACATTTGGTCTGTTTAGCGAGGCAAAATAATCAACGGCTTCAGATATCGTTCCATTGGTGTCATACGCCAGGCGGGGGCTGACTTCTAGAGAGGCATAGCCATCAATGCCGTAGGTCTTATCATAAACTGGTCTGAGAAGGTCAGCAGCTTCCTGTATGTCTCTTATTACTAGTCCGTCGTAGATCTCATTTCTATCTTTCCCATCAAGAGCCATTCTGAAAAGTTGATCATCATAGTCATTGCTATTTGAGATAGCCTTTTCAAAAATAGTCGGGTTTGCAGTCAGTCCGGTGACTCCGATGTCTATTAGATCTTTTAATCCACCTGAATTTAACATGCCACGGCTTATATTGTCGTACCACACGGATTGGCCTAAGGTGTAAATCGACTGGATTGTATTAGGCATATTCGCCTCCTAATTGACTCTGAAGAAGATATATCGCTTAGTATATTATCATTTGGGTCGTCTATATCGTTCAAAGTAAGCACGATTTTATTAGCTTTTTTACCTCGTTTGCTATTTGTTCGGCAGTCAACCCTAGGTTTGAGTAAATAACATCTGAAGGAGCTGATGCTCCGAATCTTGAGATTCCCATATTCGTTCCATTGGATGTTGTATAGCGCTCCCATCCCAAATGAGTCGCAGCTTCAACTGACACACGAGCTGTAATGTGCGGAGGCAAAACTTCCTGCTGGTATGTTGAGGGTTGTTGGTCAAATAGTTCCCATGAAGCCATAGATACGATTCTTACCGGTATATTTTCTGATTCAAGGAGTTCGACCGCTTCAATCGCTATTTCTATTTCGGAACCTGTGGATAGTATTATGGCTTTGGCTGGCTCCGAACTGTCGTGTAAGATGTATCCGCCTTTTTGGACCCCTGTTGAGGGTGTAAATCTCTCCCTGTCCAGTATAGGTAAATTTTGGCGGCTCAGAACAATTACCGTCGGGCCATTTGTTCTAGAAACGGCTATCTTCCATGCTTCAGTAGTCTCAGTGGCATCTGCAGGTCTCAGAACTACCATATTGGGTATTGCACGTAGTGACAGGAGTTGTTCTATTGGTTGATGGGTTGGTCCGTCTTGGCCTAATCCGATTGAGTCGTGAGTGAATATATAAATTACTCTTAACCCCATCATGGCAGCCAATCTCATTGGCGGACGCATGTAGTCAGAAAATAGTAGGAAAGTGGCTGTGTAAGGTATTGTACCTCCGTGTAAAGCCATACCATTGGCTAGCGCACCCATTGCGTGTTCACGTACGCCGAAATGGAAATTGTTCCCGCCGTAATTCTCTGCACTAAAGTCAGATTTGTCGTTGAGTATGGTTTTTGTAGAAGGTGCTAGATCGGCGGAACCCCCGAGTAGCATTGGGACTAGCTGAGAGATAGCGTTCATAACTTTGCCTCCAGCATCTCTCGTAGACATAGTACCACTAGAATCCCTGAATAAATCGTCTAGGCCCTGATCCCATCCTATGGGTAAGTCTCCTGATATCTCGGATTTCAAATTTTTGGCTTGAAGTGGATAATTGGTTTCGTATTCAGCAAAAAGTTTATCCCAGCTGCTCTGTAATTTTGCCCTTTCCTCACGTAAAAGCCCGAAATGGGATTTTACTTCGGGTGGTATTGTAAATGGATCGTCATACTCCCATCCGAGTTGTGCTTTAGTTAGTTTAGTTTCTTCTGGCCCTAAAGGCTCTCCGTGTACTCCGCTAGTATTGGCTCTGTTGGGACTACCGTATCCTATCGTTGTTCGGCATATTATTAGACTAGGCTTTGTTTCATTCTGTTTGGCTATGTCTATAGCGGTCGATAAATCTTCTGTATCCATACCGTCAATTGGACCTACGACTTGCCATCCATAGGATTCGAATCTTTTTTTCACATCTTCAACGAAAGTGATGTCGGTATTTCCTTCGATCGATATGTCATTGTCATCATAGAGGTAGATTACTTTGCCTAGTTGCAATGTGCCTGCTATTGAAGCTGCTTCGGACGCAACTCCTTCCTGTAAATCACCATCAGAAACTATCGCATATGTGTTGTGATCTATGATATTAAAATTGGGTTGATTGTACCGTTCTGCCAGCCACCTTTCAGCTATAGCCATTCCTATGCCATGTGCGAAGCCTTGACCCAGTGGTCCGGTAGTCATTTCTATACCGCTAGATAAATTGTATTCAGGGTGGCCCGGGGTTTTACTTTCCCATTGTCTGAAATTCTTAATATCTTCTAATGAGATATCATATCCTGCCAAATGTAATATGCTGTATAGCAGAGCTGAAGCGTGCCCGTTGGATAATATAAATCGGTCACGATTTATCCAGGTTGGATCGGCAGGATTATGATTCAGGAATTTACTCCACAGAATATAGGCCATAGGAGCACATCCCATCGGTGCCCCTGGGTGACCTGACTTAGCGGTCTCTACTGCATCTATACTTAGTGTTCTTATTGTGTCTATGCACAATTGATTTATATTGGTGCTAGCCATTCTGATTCCTCATGGTAGAAATAAAAGTTGATGGTATTACATATATCGTTATGTGTACAAGGTTATTTTATGTTTTACTAGTAAATGATCGCCCTAATATAATTTGATGATTCGAAAGCGACTAGATTTTAGCGTAGTGAATCCAGTGATTAGTTGTAATTACCGGTGTATTTGTGTGACAGGATTTTCATGCTTATACTAGTCGCCTAATCATGTGGTATTAAATCTAGTTTAAATTAGTACTATATGATACATAAACGGTGGCGAAAGGGGTATTTATGGCATCTGACGCACGAGCTCTTATCCACGATCTAGACTATTCACAGGATCCCGTAGAAGAGTGTTACCGCAGAGGTTGGACTGACGGTATGCCTGTAGCTCCGCCAACCGTCGAAAAAGTAAATCAAATGCTAGATTACGTAGGGTTGTCACCTGGAGACGTGTTGGGAGAAGTTCCTGTGAGGCGGAGAGTATTAACAGCTGAACAGGCAGCGGCTAACTGCGTTATGGCGGGATGTTTGCCTGAATATTTCCCTATAGTTTTGGCAGCTATGAAAGCTCTTTTTGAGCATGATCCAAACTGTATTCATGAAATTTCAGCTGTTACAAATTCTACAGGAATAATGCTACTGGTGAATGGTCCAATAAGAAAAAATATTGATTTGAATTGCACCGACAATCTATTTAGCCCTGGATATAGGGCTAACTCGACAATTGGCAGGGCTATTCGGCTAATTTTCATAAATGTATTTGAACAGCGTCCTGGGGTATTAGATAGAGGGTGCATGGGGTCTCTGACCAAGTACAGTGTCTGTTTTGGGGAGGATGAAGAAGATAGTCCGTGGGAACCATACCACGTGACTCAGGGATTCGCGGCTGATCAATCAACTGTAACAGTAGCCGCGATACAAGATGTGGAAATGTTCGGGAATAGATATGGTACGACAGGGGAAAGCCTGATGGACTCAATAGTGGAAGGAATGGCTTCTCATGGCTTGGCGATATATTTTGGCAGAGGCATTAAATGGTTTTGGGTTGTGGGGCATTGGCATGCAGAAATGTTGAATCGTCTGGGTTGGACGCGGCCATTGATGCAAGAATATATCCAAGAAAGAAGTTACAGGACTAGGGCTCAGTTGAAAGGGCTAGGTTATATTAAGGGTGAAGTAGTGGTTCAAGATGAGACGGAAAGGGTGTATGCTGCTCAAGCCGCAGAGGATATACTGATTGTTAAAGCCGGTGGCAACAGTGGTATATATAGTAACCTGATTATGAATTACTATGGCGTGGAAGCAACAACAGTTCCAATAGTAAATCCTAAATCTTAGGAGGCGTTCATGAGTTTGCAATCAATAAGTCTGGTGGATCCAACAGGTGCTGATCCGGGAATGACTTCTCTCAATTTGTCACCGAGGCCGGTAGATTTAAAAGGGAAACGGCTAGGGTTGTTGGATAATTCCAAGGCTAATTCGGACATCATATTAAATGCGATCGCTGAAGTTCTCAACCAGCAGTATGAATTCGCAGACATATTTTATGTTCAGAAACATTCTGCCTGTCTCCCGCCAGTGCCTGAAATTCTTGCGGATTTACATCGTAATTGTGATGTTGTCATAGCTGGGGTTGGTGATTGAGGGGGATGCTCGTCGGGCAGTTTGCACGATGGAATTACTCTTGAATCTCAAGGTTTGCCGACCGCTACCATAATAACTGATGTGTTCGTAAATACAGCTCATGCTTATACCAGGCTGATGGGTGTGCCTGATTTCCCTTATTTAGCTTGTCCTCATCCTATAACTAATATAAAAGGTCCTGAGCTTGAGGAACGCGCAAGAGATTTGGCTCCCAGAGTGGTTAAGCTTTTGTTAGAGGGTCAAGTTTGAAAACTATTTAGGAGTCACAAAAGATAAAGAAGGGGGCAGGATAATTCCTGCCCCCTTCTTTATCTTTTGTGACTATGAGTTTAACTGCTCTTTTTTACTTCTACATGAGCAAGTTTTTCTAAGAAATGGAGGATTGCCGAGTGGTCTAGGTCCTGTTCTCCATCGTTGACTAAGGAGCCAAGCATTTGCTGAAGAAGTGCAGTAACCGGTAATGGGACGTTTAACTCTTGTGCTGTTTGCAGCACATTTCGTAGATCCTTTTGGTGTAGTCTAATTCGGAAACCTGCTCTGAAATTGCGATCTAACATCATAGGGGCTTTGGCTTCCATGACTGTGCTTCCTGCAAGCCCTCCCCTTATAGCGTTGAAAACTCTTTCCGGGTCTACGCCTGCTTTTTGGGCTAGAACCATAGCTTCACTCAGGGCCTCTATGTTGGCGGCTACTATAATCTGATTTGCCAATTTGGTAATGTTGCCGGCCCCTATGTCGCCTGTGAGAACGACGTTGCTACCCATAACGCTTAGCAAATCGTAGCATTGGTCAAAGATTTCTTGCTTGCCACCTACCATTATGGCGAGGGTAGCGTTGATTGCTCCAGGTTCCCCACCACTTACGGGTGCGTCCATCATCTCAACGCCTTCCTTCGAGCATTCTTGGAATATTTTTTGTGACATTGAAGGAGCGATTGAACTCATGTCGATGATGATTGAACCTTTTTTTGCTCCTGCTAAGACTCCACCTTCCCCTAAGATAGCTCTTTCGGAGTCTGCTGAATCTGGAAGCATTGTTATAATAGTGTCTGTTTTGGATGCGACCTCATCACTGCTGGTAGCAGGAGTAGCACCCTCGCTAGCAAGTTCTTCGACCGCATCGGACACTATGTCATAGACTGTGACTGAATAACCGGCTTTCATTAGGTTCCGGACCATTGGTCTTCCCATGATCCCAAGCCCTACAAAACCTATTTGCTCTGGCATATTCTTCTCCTAGTAGTTCAGATTAAATGCTAAAGGCACCTGCCTAATTGTCCAAATGTAACACACAAGATAGTACACGGCTAGACGTGTACTATCTCCGCTCGCATAGATCACTGTGCGAAGTATATGTCAGGCAGATTTCTGTAGCTCTGGTTGTAGTCCATTCCATACCCGAGGACGAATTGGTCTGGTATGGTGAATCCTACGTATGTTGGCTCTATCGGGGTTTTTCGACGCGATGGTTTATCCAGTAAAGTGCAGATCGCCGTATTTGAAGGGTTTAGCTGTGTTAGTGTTTCTATCAAAGCGGACATGGTTAATCCCGTGTCCATTATGTCATCGATGATGAGTAGGTTTTGGTTTTCAATTGAGACCTTCGGGATGGTTGACTGTATTTTAGGAGGATGGGCACTTTTTGTACCTGTACCATAACTAGATGCTTGTATGAATTCTATTCCTACTACAGGGCAATCAAGCTGTCTAATCAAATCTGAGAAGAAAATTACACCTCCCTTAAGGCAGCATATTAATAGAATCGGAGTATCTTTGTAGTCCCTATTTATTTGACAAGCGATATTAGTGACAGTATTTGCGATTTCTTGCTTTGTAAATAGGAGTATTAGATTGTGTTCTAGCATGATCAAAACCGTTCAGAATGGATGAACGTAGAAGTTGACACACAGTTTATCATTGTTGTTGATTCGATGATCGAGGGTATGTTAATCGTAAGATTGTTTTTAGTCTTGTGTGCGCAGTATCATTATAGTTGACGATATTGGTAGAGGTGGTCATGGCCGAAGGCAAAACGGCGCTGGTGACTGGCGGTGCAGGGTTTATAGGTTCTCATCTGGTAGACTGCCTTATTGGCAATGGCTATCACGTGGCGGTAGTAGATAATTTAAGCTCAGGGAAATTGCGTAATGTGAATCCTGTCGCAACGTTTTACCATCAGGACATAACGCAATCTTCATTACAAGAAATATTTCAGCGGGAGAATCCGGATATAGTGTTTCATCTCGCTGCTCAAATAAGTGTAACCGAGTCATCTAGAGATCCTTTGAAAGATGGCGAGACCAACGTTATTGG
>VFFT01000031.1 GCA_009392775.1 SAR202 cluster bacterium
CTTAACCCAAGCCCTCGGTTTAGCCCTAGAGTCTGAACAATGGGATAATGCCCAGCTGCTGGTTCAACCATTGGCGCAGGTATACCACATGCAGAAGCGATTTGCTGAACTAAGAAGACTCAGAGGTCAGATTCTCGATATAGTAGGACAGACTTCAGAGGAAGCTATAGCCAAGAACGCCGTTGAACTTTGGTTATACCTGCTAGGAACTGAAGCAAGCGAAGCGGTTGACTTACACGACTTAGAATACGCGGATAACTTAAATAATGAGCTCCTGCAATATTTGGAATCCCAGCCCGAAGGTGATTCAGACCCAAGGACAGCGGCTGTATACCACCAGTTCGGTCAAGTGGCCCGACAGAGATGGCAGTTGGACGAAGCTGTTGAATGGTTCGAAAAATCTTTAGCGATAGTACAAGACAGTGAAGACCCTTCTGCGGCTTCCGATGATTTCTTCGCCCTAGCACAGGTCAAGCAGAATCAAAGGTATTATACAGAAGCAAAGGAACTCTACCAAAAGGCCCTAGACATACACCAGAGACTCCCAGATGAAGAATCAATGGTTAATGACTATCGGGCACTCGGTACCGTTTGCCAACTCAAATTTGAATATGAAGAAGCCGCCAACTGGTTGAACAGAGCCAGAGCCATTGTAGAAGAACAACGAGATGAGGAAACAGCAATACTGATTTTCCACCAGATGGGGACAGTCGCACACGCCCAATACTTCTTCGACGACGCAATCAGTTGGTACCAACAGGCGTTACAACTTAGCGATAGATTGGGTAACCAGCATCAGATGGCCGTAGAATTTCATCATCTTGGCTTACTACATCAAACACGTGGTATCGTCTACGAGGAAGCTGAAGAATGGTATCTAACAGCACTAGATCAATGGAACAAGATAGGTGACAAGAGGTCAGCAGGAGACGAATGCCGACAGATCGGTGTCCTATTCCACGAACAGGAAAAATATGAAGAAGCGGACAAATGGTACAGGGAGGCGTCCGGAATATTCGAGGAAATCGCTGACGTACCTCGACTGGCCCGTACTTATGGACAACTAAGTATGATAGCTGAATCACAAGATAATATTACGGATGCACTAGAATGGGCAACTAGAACTTACGATCTCGCTGTAAATCACAACCTCTCCGTAATAATCCAGGTGAAGTCACATCTGAGCAGGCTCAGAGATACCTACGGGCATGAGAACTTTAACTCTTGGTGGTTAGATTTTACCGGTACGGAAGCACCGGAAGATTTGGACGTAGATACCAGCAAGATAATCTAACATATGAACTTTCATATACTTAGGAGTGTATATGGCCGTCACTAGACTAGAAATACACCAGCGACAGACCTACGCAAACAAACAGTCTTTCGGAAATACGGGCACGTATGAACAAATCTTCGCTACGGCTTATTTCAATGTTGATCCTAACACCCAAGATAATAGCCAAATTACAGACATCGAATTAGCTGATACCGATTCAGATGGGCTAGTTTCGTTTTCAGCAGACGTTTGCATTCTCAAACCAATGGATATAAGCAAAGCCAACAATACTTTATATGTAGACGTTCCAAACAGGGGCAGAGATCGGTCACTCAATCTGCTTAATAGTTCCGACTCTGACCAACTATCTAACCCAGGTAATGGCTTTCTAATGAAGCAAGGTTACACGATAGCTTGGTGCGGCTGGCAACACGATGTTCCTAACAATAAGCATCTTATGAAATTATATGGGCCTACCGCCGATGTGTCAGGGAAAATTGCGATTACCATCCAGACAAATGCAATGAGCTACGTTGAACAGCTATCTGAGAGGGGGCATAAACCATACCCTACAACTGATACTTCGGACCATGATGCAATTTTGACTGTTCGAGAACACGACGAGTCAGAGCCATCAATAATTCCTCGCGCAGAATGGGACTTTGGGATTATAGACAGGGGCAATGTAACTGCAGACGACCGTCATATATATCTCAAACAGGGCTTTCACCCTGGCAAGATTTACCAGGTTATATATACAACATCCAAGCCACCTATATCTGGTTTAGGCCTATTAGCGACCAGAGATTTTGTATCTTTCCTAAGATATTCAGATTCGCCTTCTGGCAATCCATGCCCCGATTATCTAGAAAAAGCGATTGGCTTTGGTCAATCCCAAAGTGGAAGATTTCTACGTACACTTCTGTATCTGGGACTAAACTCTGATGAAGAGAACAGAATCATATTTGATGGCATAATTGCTCACGTTGCAGGAGCCAGACGTGGTGAATTCAATCAGAGATTTTCACAGCCATCAACAGCTGTTAAACACAGTAAAAGCAACCTATTCCCATTTACTGACATTATAGCGACACACCCATCAACGAACGTATCAGATTGCCTCTTATCAAGGCAAACTGCGAAAGGCAATGTTCCCAGGATATTTCTAATGAACTCTGCCTGTGAATACTGGTGGGCCCATGCATCTCTGACACACACAGACCTAACCGGCACTCAGGACGTAGAACCATCAAACAATGTCAGGATTTACAACTACGCAGGTACCCAACACGCATCAGGAACGTTCCCAGCTACTGATCGCGACGCAAATGGAGCTATTGGGCAACAACTGTTCAATTGGATCGATTATCGACCTGCGTTGAGAGCGTCACTATTAAATCTTCATATGTGGATCGAGCGTGATATTGAACCACCACCTAGTCAAATAGGTCGAATATCCGAAAATACACTAGACTCACTAGAATCAATACGGGATACATTCGAACAAATACCGACAGTTAATTTCCCTGAACACTTAAAACGCATCTCGGATATGTCATTTAATCCCCAAGGGCAACCAGCGGAGAATCTACCTAGTGACGTCGGTTACCCTTACCCTATAAGAGTCCCATCAGTAGACCAGGACGGTAACGAAATCCCCGGCATCAGACTCCCAGATATCATGGTCCCTCTAGGAACTCATACAGGCTGGAATATCCGACATGCTGACACAGGGGGCTCTGGACAAATAATGGGCACAACTGGATCAACAATTCCTTTCTGCACAACTAAGTCGCAACGAGCTAACACCGGAGATCCCAGAAAATCTATTGAGGAGAGATATTCTTCAATAGAAGATTATATTTCTAAAGTCAGGAGTTCTTGCGAAAAACTTATCAACGACCGCTTCCTGATTACTGAAGATATAGCCCCAATACTACAGGGAGCCAAGACCCGGTTCGAAAGTCTGATTAACAGATCCTAATCTTGCCGAGGATTTACGTGGAGATACAGAAATGAACATTGGAACGTCGATCCCACTCCCAGCTTACACGATAGACCCAGCGTTTATGGCCAAAAAGGCCGAGGACCTTGGATTTGAGTCGATTTGGTATGCGGAACACCCAGTACTGCCTGTCCAAAGTGCAAGCCAGTTTCCCAGTGGTGGACCCATACCAGAGTCATACGCACATTTTACTGATCCATATATCGCACTATCTAGAGCTTCCGGTGTGACAACGAATATAAAGCTTGGGACTGGTATAACTCTCGTCCCTGAAAGAAACCCCCTATTACTAGCAAAAGAGATAGCAACCCTGGACCGATTTAGTGGAGGACGGTTTCTGTTTGGGATAGGCGCAGGTTGGAATCGGGAAGAAACAGAACTAATGGGTGGTGATTTTGACCACAGATGGACCCAGGTCAGGGAATCTGTTGACGTTATGAAAGAGCTATGGACCAAGGATGAAGCAGAATTTCATGGTAAATACTACGATTTCCCCCCAGTAAAGTGTAACCCCAAGCCATTACAATCTCCCCATCCTCCAATCATATTAGGGGGGGCCTCACGGAACGTACTCCGCAGAATAGCCACATGGGCAGATGGCTGGTTACCCTTAAGAATATCTCCAGAAGAACTAGAAACATCCCGAAAAATGCTGGATGCTCTGGCTGGAGAAATGGGAAGAGACCCTTCGGAAATTACAATCACAGCTTACGGACAAAATCCTGACAGAACCTTAATACGATCGCTGTTCGACGCAGGAGCTGATAGAGTGGTTGTTCGTCCGGAACATGTTGACACCGAATCAGAAATGGGACAGCAACTCGAGAACATAGCCAACGAAGTAATGAGATAATATCCAGAATTCCATTCAGAAACACTATAGTAAATTAAGAGGCTATTTATGGACCAGATAACAGATTTTTTAAGCACATACAGTTGCAATTTAACCTATGAAGATTTGGATCCTGAAGTTGTCCACCACATTAAACGAACAATTATTGATACACTAGGCTGCGCTGTAGGAGGCTATCTATCTGAGCCTGGTAAGATAGCTCGCCATATTGCTAACAACATAACTAGTACACTTCCTTCCAGAATACTAGGCACCGAAAATTACAGTTCAATAGACATGGCTGGCTTCGCCAACGGCGTAATGGTTCGATATCTTGACTGTAACGACTCATACTTCTCACCTGGAGGCGGGCATCCAAGCGATATGATACCCGCAGCCTTAGCTATGGGAGACCCGTTTAATGCAGATGGTAGGACTATAATCACCGCTACCGCACTAGCTTACGAAGTATTTTGTCGTATATCAGATCAAGTTCCCGACTCTCCATGGGACCAAGGAATATTTAGTGTAATCGGAGCTGCTTGTGCTGCAGGCAAGGTAATGGGCTTGGACAAAAACTATATGGCCAATGCTATATCGCTAGCGGTTGTTCCGAACGTCCCCCTAAGAGTTACTCGCATGGGAGAACTTTCCATGTGGAAAGGGTGTGCATCAGCTAGTGCAACAAGATCTGGATTGTTCGCAGCTCAATTAGCCAGCGAAGGAATGACAGGACCATTTGAACCATTTGAAGGTAGAAAAGGGCTATGGGACTCTGCTCTAAATCGTGAAATATCCCTTGATGAATTTGGCGGTAGTAAACAGCCATTCAGAATCATGTCCAACACATTCAAATTCTATCCATCCCAAATACACACGCAGGCACCTATTGGTCTAGCCGCAGAACTGCACAAACAACTAGACGTAGCAGATATTAAATCCATCCATATAGATAGTTACCATGGAGCAGTAAGCAGCGCTTCCACAGAACCTGAAAAATGGGACCCAAAAACTCGGGAAACAGCTGATCACAGCATCCCATATTTAGTAGCAGTCGGTTTACAAGATGGCATGGTAAGCCCGGCAAGCTTTACAAACGAAAGAATCCAAGACCCTTCATTAAGAACCATTATCAATAAAATGACTATAGACGAAAACTCAGATTTTACAGCCAAATATCCTGATGAATACAACTGCAAAATAGAAGTGCAAACCTTGTCTGGAAAAACCTTTACCGCTGAGACGTCATTTCCCAAGGGGCATAAAAACAACCCACTGAGTGATAGTGAAATAAACGATAAGTTCAAACGTTTAGCTACCCCAACCATTACCGATGAACAATGCGATATGGCACTGGGCCTATTATGGGATCTGGAAAGTCTGGAATCCTTCGACGAAATATTTGATGCTCTTGTCGTATAATCACAAGTCTTTTGACGCAAACATTCATCTTGGGCGGGATAAATTGCGGTGGTATACTAAGCATTGTCAGTAAATCTCTAGAAGACTACAAATACTGGAGATAAGGGAAAAACTATCAATGGCAATCGAGCTTAACAACGTTATAATATGCGAAATTTGCGGTGCTCAAATGCTTGAGAATCACTGCAAAATCCGTTGTACTAATTGCGGATACACAAGAGACTGTTCAGATCCGTAGTAAAAATCGTAAACAAACCAGTGCCGCCCACCTCAATAATCCTATCAACTAGTCCGACAACGACGTAAGGCAAGGAAGCTTTTGTCCCAGCCAACTAATGAGAATACCGCCCCTAGAGATACTCAACCCGAAGAACCGGATACCCATAGAACATGGCTAGGACTTCGCACATTTGAAGCGTTATCGTACAGGGATTACAGATACCTTTGGAGTTGCAATTTCTTAGTAAACGCCGCAGATTGGCTGCAAATCCTTACGGTCGGCTGGCTGATGCTCCGATTAACGGACGGAAACGCTCTACTAACCGGTACAGTAGTCGGTATAAGGACTTTACCAATCTTATTTATTGGTCCTTGGGCAGGGGTTCTGGCTGACCGAATAGACCGAAGGAAGCTTATGGCCAGTACACAAGGGATACTGGCTCTTACCGCAGTACTGTTTGCTATTTTGGTATCGGTTAGCGAAATTACTGAAACCGGCTCTACAGGGCCTCTAAAACCTTGGCATCTATTTCTATATGTGGCAGTAACCGGAGTACTTCACACAATCATACGCCCTCTTCGGCATGCGCTTGTTCCAAACGTCGTCCCAAGAATAGCTATGCCTAATGCTATGGCACTGCAGGCCACCACTAGAACAGCTACACGACTGATTGGTCCAGCACTAGGCGGAGTGCTTATAGAGGTGTTCGGAGGTTACAACTGGAACTTTTACCTTGAGTCTGCAGCATACATTGGAGCCTTAATCGCAATCTGGCCTCTTCGCACGCCGTATCGAACAAAATCGACCGCTAATGAATCAACCATGCTGCAGAATATGGGTGAAGGATTATCATATATCTGGAATCATAAAGTCATCCTGTACCTGATTGCAATAATGCTGATACCTAATCTGGTATTCCAACCTGTAGTATTTATATTACCTATCTTCGTTTCTGATATTCTGGGTAGTAGTGAAGGCATCGGAGGGATGCTTCTTTCGGTAATGGGGGTTGGTGGAGTTACCGCATCCATAATAGTTGCCACATATGGATTTAAACTGGGGACTGGCAAAACTATTATTTACGCTATGATCTTAGGCACAGCAAGTATATTAGTCATGTCTCAAGTCCCACTCTTACCAGTAACAATTGCCATGTTTCTAATAATGGGATTCGCCCAGACTCATATTCGCATCGGCGATCCTACATTAGTCCAAACACTATCACCTGATGAACTCAGAGGACGTATATCGAGTTTCTACCAGTTCGACAATGGATTCACACCGCTGGCGGTACTGCTTATAGGTGCTCTAGTTCAATTTACAAACGCTACGTTTGCACTGACTTTAGTATCAGCAGCCAGCCTAATCATATCCATAGCCACACTGATCTTCGCCAAACAAATCAAGAAATTAGATTAATCGACGAACTATTTTATAAAAGGCCACCATTCGGGGTAATTTCTTAGCTGAATATGCTTGAACAGCCTAGGGTGTAGACCTACTACTATCTTTAAGGCCTCTAATATCGGTTCCCGTATAGAAAAGTGAGCCAAATCAGCGCTTCTCAATTTGAACAAATGATAGCATTCCCGCAGATTCATCTGAGCAAGAATTCTACAGTAGTGTCCATGGGTAACCAAATACTGGGCTACATTAGGAGACCACGATGCAACATCTAAGTAGGCTTGATCAACCCTACCCAGGGTATCTTCGTAAACATCTTTAAGCCCAGATTCCTCTACTAATTTCAGACATCTATACCCATTCTGTACGGTTAATACCTGGGGTATATATGATTGCATTCTATGACGCTTGTATTCTCTATAAGCACCGTAGTCCATTAGGAATTCAAAGGTGTAATTTATCATCTCAAATTCCCGAGCAGGCGCATCATGATCCCCGATATCCACAAGACTGGATGATATGACAGCATCAATATCACCGTCGCTCATACCGTTAACACGATCACTAACCTCAGCATATGTTTCTGACGAACGGCTATACAGCAGAGCAGTCGCTAATTTAGATTCTGCATTCTCGTCCCATCTCACTAAACTTGCAGTGATCGGACTATCCAACGGACCCTGTTTTGATGCAGAGGACCTGGACACATTATCGCCCCATTTATTCTGTGCCACTGATTTTAAATAAGTATTTTCTTCAGCATATTTAATCAGCGTTGGGGTAATTATCCTTGATTGCTCCCTAATCTCGAGACCAACTTCACGTTCTTCTATTAGAGTTCCTGACATCAATTTTGAAATCGCATGCTCTAGGACACGTGCGTTAGCTGTTATACCAACATTGGTTAAAGTAGATGCTGGAAGAACAGACCGACAGGTATCTGTAGCTTCTCTCCTCAACCTGAGAGCGTATGCAGTGTCCCTCTCTTTTTCCCGTTGCGGGTAGACGGTTTTTAAATAATCTATAGTGCCATCAATCAACTTTGAATAAAGATCAAACAATGCATCGCAAGCGCCACTGTATTTATCGGATAATTCAGGTTCAGCTTGTAATTCTTTAGGTATGTAATAACTACCCTTCTCAAGCACCTGATATCTAGACGACTTTTCTGTATAAGACGCTAACCTGTTATCCTCCAAAACGTCGCAGGCCAGTCTGGACAAGTTCTCCAAAGCTAAGTGAACCACCGCGTGCTCCGCTACAGAAGCATGCCCATATCCAAGAACCCATCGCTCGTGAAAATCCGCGGCCTTTTCTTGGCTTACCTGCTCCGCGATCTCATCGAAAGGTTCTGGTCGTCGCGAAGTCATAGCAAACGCTACGGCTATTTGCTCTTCTGTTAAATTATGAGCATCTAAAGGGTAAACTCGCCTCTTGAAAGTATTGCTGTTATCTATCATTGACGACCTACTCTTGTAACCACTAGGGATAACTTATACAAACGCACCAAACCCATTAGGCATCATGACTTCTATAAGGTTGATCTGATCATTGTTTACCGACGATTCAAGTGCACGTGTAAGTTCCGACACCGTGTTCACTCGGGTTCCAGAGATACCATAAGAGTCAAAAAGTTTCATAAAATCAGGATTTACTAGATCTGTTGCCATCATTCTGTTAGCACCGAACCTGCCTGATTGATACCCTTTCAATACACCCCAAGCATTATCATTAAAAATCAATACTACCGGACTGATTCCGTATTGAACGGCAGTCCCCAATTCCTGGGCATTGTACTGAAAACCACCATCACCGGTAATACACACCACCGGTTTATTAGGCTGTCCAACTTTCGCGCCAAGGGAAGCAGGGAATCCAAAGCCAATACCCATCCACCCGTGAGGCCCTATAAAACTATGAGGATTATTCATTTCCAAACATCTAGCAGCACGGCTAGCAGGAACGGTAGCATCCAATGTAAATATGGTATCCTCTGGCAAAACTGACCTGATTGCTTCAAACGTCTTCAGTTCATTACCCCAAGTGTCCTGCAAAACTCTATACGTTTGTTCCTTCAATTGAGATATTTCATCTCGGTAAGCCTTACCCTTATCAACGTCCTGAGCACCTATGCCCGCGAGCAATTGTGAAACAACTGCCTCAGAATTGGCTACTATAGGAACCGTCACATCATAGCTCTTGCCTATTGAATCACCATCAAGAAGCACCTGTATGATATCTTTAGGGAGATTAAGACCTACCCCGACAGTGGAGCGGTGATATAGTGTTGATCCTAATACCAAAGCCGCGTCGCACGACCCTATCCAGTCCTGTACAGGATTATCACCCCAAATCCTTCTGCCAAGTGCCTGTCCCAATGATAATGGATGGTTCTCGGGAAAAGCCCCTTTCGCGCCGTCACCCGTAACGACCGCCGCACCAAAACGTTCTGCAAGTTCGATGATTTTCTTAGTTCCACCCAGAGCTTGGACCTCTTCACCAACAAATATTACTGGCCTTTTGGCATTGGTCAATATTTCGAGTGCTTTCTCCACCATGACTGGATCACCTTGAGGTATCTCAGGATCTCTCGGCCTAATAACCTCCACATCAGCAGTTTCAGCCAGCATATCCGTTGGAACTTCAAGCTCTATTGGCCTAGGGCGACGTTCCTGGAACCTTTTGAAGGCTTCCACAAAATGATCTGGAACAGACTCTATCTGAGTTATCAGAGCGTTCCAATCCGTGACAGATTCAAACATCTTCAACTGATCTTTAGTCTCGTGCGTCACTAGCTTACCGCTATCAATAAATTCCTTCTCGACATTAGTAGTAATTTGAAGCAGATTAGAACTCGAAAAATATGCCTCGCCCATAGCACCCATAGAATCCGCAGCTCCAGGTCCAGTACTTGTAAGCAAAACCCCCGGTTTGCCACTAGCCCTAGAGTAAGCATCCGCCATGTATCCACAACCAAGTTCGAGTCTCCCACCAATAAATCGTATGTCGTCCTGGTTATCGAATAATGCGTCAAATAAATCTAGTGTGTGAACTGAAATAATCCCAAATATCGTATCTACACCTTGAGCTTTAAGAGATTCTACTATGGCCTGGCCGCCAGTCATCATGGGCATAATAATCACCTTTCATTACCATTAGGGTTGTGCAAATCTTAATTAAACAGCTGCTAAAGGATACCCTACTATCAGTCTAAATTACTAATTTCAGAGGGTTTTCCAGATTAGATTTAATTTCCATCAAAAACTGTGCGGCTTCAGCTCCGTCCGCTACCCTATGATCAGTAGACACGGTGGCTTTCATTATTTTTGCAACAGTAATTTCACCTGCCCTAACCACAGGTTGTTCTTTGACTGAACCTACCGCTACCACAGCAGCGTGCGGAGGGAAAATTATTGCGGAAAAACTCTCGACGTCAAACATACCGAGATTACTGATACTAAAGGTCGTGTCACTGTACTCACTATTACTGAGGTTCCCACTATGAGACCGCTCTATCAGGTCCTTACTGGCAGACGCTATTTCCAGAAGAGTCTTGGACTCACAATTATTTATACCTGGGACAATCAAGCCTGATTCCAATGCTATCGCTATACCAATATTAATATTGGTATTCAATAGTAGGTGATCACCCTGAAATGACGCATTGAATTTTTCATGATTTGCC
Organism: SAR202 cluster bacterium; assembly: GCA_009392775.1. The sequence continues at coordinate 10,845 of VFFT01000031.1, forward strand.
AAAGCCAAAGCAGAAGCTTTGATAACTAGGTCATTAACACTTACACGCGCATCAGACATATCAGCCTGGTTTAGATCCTCCCTAAAGCTCATTGCCTTTGTCATATCTATTTCTGCGGTAATATAAAAGTGCGGGGCATCACGCTTACTGTCTCCAGTTACTTTGGCAATTGTCTGGCGCATCTTAGACAAGCTAACCTTGTTAACATTCGCGCTGGGGTCAGTATGATAATTAATGACATCTTTTTCTATGACTCTCCCCCCGGGGCCGGAGCCAGATATCTCTCCAATATTCAATCCTCTTTCTCGA
>VFFT01000032.1 GCA_009392775.1 SAR202 cluster bacterium
TGGCTATCCTGAACCTGGAACCCCGCTGAAATGATCTCCATACGAATAGCATCCGCGTCCGAATATCGCTTATCTATCCGCATTCCGGCCCGTTTCTCTATTGAACTACCTATATCGTGAGAGATCGATTGGCCTGAATTAAATTGAGTTAGATCGACTCCGAGTATTCTGTCAAAATCCTTTAATAATTCAAGTTTTTCTGCACAGGGAAGAGAGGAGCGAGTCATGTCCCACAGAACAGCAATTGCTTCAGGGATTCCAAGGTCATTATTTACTTTATCCCAAAACTTAGCTTTCCAATCTAAGCAATCAGATGAGACATCTGATCTCGTTATGCTGTGTTCTCTCCATTCGTCCGATTTGCGCCGTAAAGTCGTCAAAGCTTTCTCAGCTCCCTTGAGTGAGGTGAAAGTAAAGTTCATGCGATGCCTGTAGCGAACCGTTCCACATAGGTATCTAAACGCCAACGGATCAAACCCTCTATCTACCAGATCCTGAAGTAAAAACACATTCCCCGCAGATTTAGACATCTTGGCACCATCTGCAAGAAGATGTTGGCCATGAACCCAGTATGTAACATGCTGTGACCCGAAAGCCGCTTCACTCTGCGCTATTTCATCCTCATGATGGGGAAATACATTATCAACGCCGCCAGTATGTATATCAAAAGTCTCGCCTAGATATTTATGGGCCATCGCGGAGCATTCAATATGCCAGCCGGGAAAACCCTCTCCCCAAGGGCTATCCCATTTCACATCTCTACCTTCTTCAGCGGATTTCCATAGTGTAAAATCTCTAGGATCCTTTTTAAGAGGATCTGCTTCAACCCTGACGCCCTCTAGCAAGTCCCCACCAAAATTTCTGGACAATTTACCGTAATCTTTGAACTTGGCCACATCAAAATATATGTTTCCCTTAACTTCGTATGCGTACCCATTAGTAACAAGTTTCTCAACAATAGATATCATTTCAGGGATATGGTCAGTTGCCCATGGGTAAACATGCGCAGGCAAAATATTTACTCTTTTCTCGTCCTCGTGAAAACTATCAGCGTAGAACTGAGCTATCTGATTTATAGTTTTTCCTTCTGCCAAAGCTGCCAAGATCATCTTATCGCCGCCGGTCTCAACTAATTCTTGGCGCATGTGGCCGACATCGGTAATATTCTTGATGTGTACCACTTCAAGATCCTGGAGCTCTAATATACGGCGAATCCAGTCCGCCATCATATAGGTTCTAAGATTACCTATATGAGCGTACCTGTATACGGTAGGGCCACACGTGTACATCCGGACTGTGCCTTCATCTAAGGTACGGATCTCTTCAGTTGCCTTACTAAGAGTATTGAAGAGTTTTAACAACCTCGCCTCTCATTCAATATGCGTTCTATCGGAAGTGTACCACGAGTACCGTCTGTTTGCATTTAACGTCCAGCAGTTAACTCAATACTAATTTTAGCTCCCTTATCTACTGACTTCAGAACATCGGCATCGCCTTGAATATTACCTATTACGTATACTTCACTGGCAGCCCTTATCTCACCATCGCTACTGGCAGGAGTCTGCCCATAAAAAATACACAATGCATGGCCTGGTGGCCAATAAGCAATATCTCCAGCCAACACTACCTCTTGACCATCAGTGATATCTAGTTCTATTGGTATGGGAAAGTATATTTCATCTCCCCATGTGTTAAATGACGAGTTAATTGGTAAAACACTGACTACTGACTTAGCGACATCCGAATCGTTCACAGCGCCATAAATTTCAATCTCGCCAATTTGGATACGTATACGTGTCATCTTAGGAACTTCTCCGTTTTGATTTGATAGGTACTAAGACTTTCCTAACTAGTCTTGGAAGCGATCCATCAGAAACATAGATATATCGATATTGCTCTTACCATTTACTATCAGATCAGCCGTTGCCTGTCCCATTGCAGGACCAAATAAAATTCCTTTCTTGCCGGCTCCAGTATTAAGAAATACATTTCGCCAGCCTGTCGCAAGTCCAAGAATTGGCAGCCAGTCCGGCGTGACTGGCCGAAGGCAAGCTGTCTGCAATACAACATCAGCTTCCGATAATTCAGGTACAATTTTTGAAGCGCTGCTCCACAGTTTGCGCCTAGCGTCATCGCTGACCTCTAGATCAAAGCCTTGCCATTCCTCCGTTGATCCTACCCAAGCCAAGCCGTCCGGTTTAGCATATATAGATCCATCACCATCTGTCAGATCATAGTTGATAACACCGTGTTTCAAGCGTAACCTCAATATTTCGCCTTTTAAAGGGTTGACGGGCACAACCAGGCCGATATAATCGGCTGTTGCCCTAGTCCACGGTCCCGTCGCAACAACTACCGTATTGCACGTCAAGACGTCGCCATTAATATTGATTCCAGTGACTTGATCGCTGTCAACTACAAAACCATCTACATTGCCTATAATAGTTTTGCTTCCGTTTTGCGTAGCGGCTTGGTATAACGCCCTAGTAAATTGGTAACTGTCTACTCCAGCGTTACCGTGTATATGCAATCCTCCAACCACGGTCTCGGATACTTTCGGCTCCAATCTTAGTACGTCAGCGGTGGATAATAAATCAGCTTCAAATCCGTGAGCACTTGCCCTTTGAAAAATGTCCTTGTTTTTTTCGAGAGCAACAAGGCCCGTATCGTCGTAGCATACCTTTATCAAATCTAGGACACGCCCGTGATAGTTAATACCCGTAGCAGATTGCAGTCTATCCCAGAGGTCCAAGTGCATCAGGTAAGCCTTCATGGCGAATTCGCTCAGCAATCCGGGAATCTCGTATCCTTCAAGGGGATTTAAGCCACCCGCAGCGTAACCTGAGGCATAAGAGGCAATATCTGTAGATTCAACGATAGTACAAGATGCACCAAGCTCACTCAAATAATAGGCAGCAGCACAGCCAGTCACCCCACCACCAATTATTGCTACATCAGTCGTTTGGTTCATATTAACCTCAATCAAGCAGTAATAGAATTTATCTTGGTTACATCTAGGCTAGCTATATGTTTATACATATGTTACGTGTACAATAATTCTCTGTAGGTCCTTGGAGGTGAGTATGCCAATTTACGAATATTATTGTAGTACTTGTAAGCAAGAGTTTGAAGCTCTAAAGGCTTTATCGCAGGCCGATGAACCGGCCAATTGCAAGATATGCGGCAAGCCTGGAGAGAGACTATTATCGACTTTCTCATTTAAATCCAATACTTTCACAGCCCCAAAACTAAAGCCAGCTACTAAACCGCGAAGGTCTCATGAGGAAACTGAGGTCGTAGATCCGAAAAAGTCTACTTAACCCCTCTCCTGATTACAGGCTATACAGGTACATTGATTACGGAGGAAATTATACGGATAAATACCGGTATAATGTGCATCGCTCCACAAAAACTGCACTGCGTAACTACCGATCATCATACTATCAATCGCACGTACGTCTGCTGGGACGGTATCCGGGTCCAGCCGTTGCTTTCCAGTCATTTCTTCTACGCAATTAGCGCAGCGACATCGTAGTCTAAGCAGGCGATGCGGGTATATCCCCCGGTGACCATCATCCCACAAGATAATGATCTGATCCCCCTCAATTTGTACTTCTATAGGCTTGATTACATCAGACGCCATCTGCAATTATCACCTTTGTTCAAATCGGTTCACTCACAGGGCTGATCAAAATATAAAAGCCTCCGCAAGCGCCCGTAGAACCATTTACTTTCCTTCGTTATAGTCCGGTCGGCGCTGCGGGAGGGAAATATTCTTGGACTGGTATTTCAATCACTGATGGCATACCAGAACGAATAGCTTCAGTAACCGCGTCTCCAATCTGGTCAGCTTCCTCAACGTAGAACCCTCTTGCCCCAAAAACTTCAGCGAGTTTATCGAATCGTGGGTTAGTGAGATTTACTCCGACATAATGTTCTTCGTGAAGATTCTTTTGTTGAGATTTTTCGGCTCCCATACAATTATTATTCAGGACAATGCTTATCAGCGGAATATTATGCCTCACTGCTGTATTGATCTCACCGCATGTATATAGGAAACCTCCATCTCCATGCATAGAAATCGCTGTTCTGTTGGGGCGCCCCAATTTAGTTCCTAACCCCACGCTATAGCCCATGCCGAGAGCACCCTGGCCGACATAATTGAACATTGTTCTGGGATGTTCAAACTTCAGACGATCATACGACATACCTGGTGCAACTCCAGCGTCGATAGTAATCATTGCGTCTTCCGGAAACACTTTGTTCAATTCAGGAAAGACCTGTTGTGGCATCATGGGAGTTTCAGAAATAGATTCCTCAGCTTTAAGCCGTGCTAACCGCGCCTGCGCTAAGCCCATAAAAGTGGCTTTCCAATCCGGTAATGTGTTACCTCCTGAGGCTCCAGAAGTGATCGAATTAATCAACTGCTGACCAACAGCTGTTGCATCTCCTACGATGCCAACCACAACCGGATAATTTCTACCTATTTCTATCGGGTCAATATCTACTTGGATTATTTTTGTATCCGGATTAATAATACTATAGTCCCAAGAGGTTGATGCCTGATTAATTCTAGTACCAAACGCTAAAATGACATCTGCTTTGCTCATTGCTTCATGTGCCTCCACAGACCCTCTCGATCCTGGAGGGCCCACATAATGCGGGTGACTGTTCGGGACCGCATCATGGTGTCCGTATGAAGGTACGATAGCCATGTCCAGCAACTCGGATAATGCAACAGCCTCATTTGTAGCTCCCGAGTCCAGCACACCACCTCCTGCTAACAACAATGGCCTTTTAGCATTTAGTAGAATTTCTGACGCCGCTTTGATTGAAGCTTCATCGCCCTGCGTCCTATGAACAGGTCGGTATGTCGCGGGCTGTCCAAATTCATCTGATATCATCTCTTTATCCAGTAAGTCGCGTGGTATGTCCAACATGACTGGGCCTTGTTTACCAGAAAGAGCGGTTCTAAAAGAATCCCGTATAAGCGCTGGTACTCGAGTAGTTTTATTAGCCTGAACAGCAATTTTTGTCAGTGGTTTTAATACATTTACTAAATCGAAGGCCTGAGAACCGTCTCTGCCGATATACTCAAGAGCAGTGTCACCCGAGATAATAACCACTGGTGCTCTCCCCTTATAAGCTAAAGAGATACCACCTGCCAGGTTGATTGTTCCGGCGCCGGATGTTGTCATACAGACGGACGGCTTCCCTGTAACCTTTGAGTAGCCGTAGGCCATCAGGGCTGCCCCTTCCTCGTGCCTTGTATCAATGTACTTGATATCTTCTCTCCCATACGTCTCTGTGACCATACTGTTGGTAGTCAAGCCCGTAACGCCAAATATATAGTCAACTTGCTCAGCTCTTAACAACTCGATTACAGCTCGACCCGCCTTCATGTTTTCCATACTAACCCCCAAAATGCACTGATATTCAGATTCATAAATAAGCTTACAGTCCAGGACACCCTCGCCAAAACCTTGTTAATGATATCCTATCCCAGAATGACTCAATCTAAATATAATATCGCCAACTAAGGATAGCGACTTTGTTCCTGTACCGCTCATGATATAAATGAACCATACTCAAAAACATTGGATCTAAAAAATCCCCTAGCAGTTTATCACAACTACGAGAGAGAGTATTTGCTTCACACTAGAATGTCTTACCCTCTTGACATAAGCCTACTTGAACGCAATAATGACACAACACAAATTGGTCAGACCAGTTTTGTAATCATGGTTCCCTTATGCAACAACAATTACAACGTATAAACCGTAAAAGATTGCACGAAGATATAGTGAACGAGTTTCACGAATTGATTAATACAGGTGTTTTAGTCTGTGGACAGCGTCTGCCTTCTGAACGAGACCTCGCTAACCAGTTTAATGTCAGCAGAAGTTCCGTTCGAGAAGCAATACGGTCAATGGAACTGCAAGGCCTAGTAAACATCAAACCAGGCTCAGGCACATTCGTATCCGACCAAAACGCTTCAATTAGCGATCTGGTATCAAGAGCTATTAAAGCCAAATCGAAGCAAATAAGCGATATATTTGAAATTAGAAGGCTATTGGAACCCGCAATTGCTGGCCTGGCGGCTACTCGTGCCAGTAAATCCGACATCGAAGATATGAGGAATATTCTACTCAAACAGCAGATCCAGGTTGAAAACGGTGAAACGGGAGTAGAATCGGACACGGAATTTCATTTTGCTCTCGCCCAGTCCACCCACAACATGGCGCTAGTGAATATGGTGAGCGCAATTTCAGACATACTAAGTACATCCAGAGACATATCACTTCAAGCGCCGGGCCGTCCTCAACGTTCTGTACATTCGCACTCACAAATTGTAGATATGATTGAAGGCCATAATTCGGAGAAAGCTATAGAGGCTATGAATCACCATTTGGCAGTAGTAGAGCCAGTACCTGAAACGGCAAATAGTAGTTTTGAGGCTAAAGTGCCTGCAGTAGGTGTAGTAAAACTCGTATAACATATTTACTTCAGGACGAAAGAACCGATCAAGCAAAAATGGATTATCTGTTTGGTCAGTCACCTAGCTAAAGAAAAAATTAGGGAGGAAGTTTATGAGCACCATAGCTGTGGAAGTGGTGTATCGCGGGATATTCCAAAAAACGTTAGCCCGCAATATAGTACGTTCAATCGTATTCGCAGCTCGCAAAGAAGGCAAAATAGGCACGGCATTTGGCCGTTACGGGGATTCTCCAGAGCGTAATGGTATCCCCGCGAAACAATTCGCCATTGTTGCAGATACAGCTGAAGAATTAGAAGAAAACCTAGCAGTCTACGAGGCGCATGACGTGGACGTGACTATTAACGTGGATGACACAATGTCTAAAGGCATTGAGTCCTGGGCCTGGTACGGCCTTCAACCGATCAACCAACTCACCAAGCCAAATGGCACTCTAATTGTTACGTCGCGACAAACGGCTGACGATTTAATTGAAGATATGCACCAGCGAGATGAGCCCTATAATCTATCGATCATCCCGTCTGTGCCTAGCTTTTCCGGATTGTGGGTATATAAAGATGACCATACCGATGCAAGAATACTTGGAACACTCTGCAAAGTGTGCCCTGACTTGGTAAGCTTGGCATCAATGCTCGAAGCAATGAAAGATCAGGGCTGGAGTGATCTAAAAGCCTCTTCCGCTGAAAAAGCGTTCGAGCGTGGCACACAAAGGCCGGTTGAGCCTGGTGAAGGTAGCACCGATACACCATTCTCATTTGATCTCCCCGGTTGGAAAACTATGGAAGAAGGTCTGGTTATCAGAGGAGTTCCTCAAGGCGGCGGATTCAGAGGTGGCGAAGAAGGATTCCAACCAGCCCGAAGTGAGGTATTCAAAAAATATAGTACCCGCTCTATGCGACCGGTTATAAACTTTGATACGTGCACAAAATGCACGCTGTGTTGGCTGCAATGCCCAGACACGGTCTTTGATGTGACTCCAGACGGTCTGTACGATGCAAACATGGAAGCATGCTGCGGATGCGCAGTCTGTGAGGCTGTATGCCCAGTACCCGATTGCATAACGATGGTTAACGAAGCCGAATTCAACGATAACAACAGTCAGTGGGAAGCTTGGACCAAAGATAAAGATGGCTATAAGAAATGGATGACAGTTCTCGTTGACAAAGCTAAATTAGAAACTCGCACACATGGCTTCCATCACGTAGGTGAATACGCCGAGCAAGGCCCTCAGGCCGAGGAGGACTAATGGCAACAACACAACCTAAACTATATGAATCCGAAAAAGAAGAGCTAATCAGTGGAAGTGAAGCAATCGCTATTGCTTGTGCACTGGCCGATGTAGACGTTATAACTGCATACCCTATACGGCCATACGACACGGTTATGCAGTACGTGTCAAAATTAAAAGCTGACGGGGCATTTGATTGTGACTTCATAGTTGCAGAAAGCGAGCATTCCCAATTTGAAATAGTGAAACACGCCTCATCAGTAGGAGCCCGCACGTTTTGCGGCTCTAGTGGTGTGGGCTGGTTTTACGCTTTTGAAGCTATTGCTGTTACCGCAGGGCTACGACTGCCGGTCGTAGCCATGGTCGGCAACCGAGCTCTAGATGATCCTGGAGCTTTCGGAGTCGAGCACAACGACGCGATGGCAGTGAGAGACCTTGGCTGGATGTTGTACTGGGCTGCTACTGCCCAGGAAGCTCTAGATACCGCACTCTTAGCCTGGAGAGTGGCCGAAGATCCGAGAGTTTTCCTACCGTTCGCAATCAGTTGCGATGGTTCTTTCCTTACACATTCACAGGCAATAGTAAATGTCCCTGCTTCAGATAAAGTGGATCAATTCCTGCCTAACTACGATCGTGGACGCCTCCAATTACACCCAGACAATCCCATTACTATCGCTCCACAAGTGAATGAAGACTGGCTCATGGAGATAAGGCGACAAAGTGACGACGCTATGCGCCGCACACAGGGTGTGATAAAAGAAATACACGACGAATTTAAAGAAGTCTTTGGCAGAGGGGATCCTAGCCCATTTATCGAAGAATACATGACTGAGGACGCAGACATAGTTCTTGTCGGTATGGGAACGCTGGCAATGCCAGTCAGAGTAGCCGTCAGGCGCCTTCGTGAGCAAGGCAAGAAAGTCGGTTTCCTTAGAGTAAAATTCTTTAGACCATTTGCTACGGAAGAAATTCAGCAAGCCCTTAGCAAATGCAAAGCCATCGGAGTGATAGATAGAGATTACTCTTATGGATCACCGTCTTACGGCGGAGTTTTATTCAATGAATTACGCGCAGCCATGTACCCAATGCCCCAAAGACCCCATATACTAAACTTCATAGCGGGTCTCGGTGGACGGGAAGTACTTGTCCGTGACGTAAATCACGTCGTAGATATGGTGCAAAAGGCAATCGATACCGGTAAAATAGAAGAAGAAACAACTTGGATCGCAGTGAGGGAGTAAACTTATGACTTCTGTACAAGATTTACCACAAGTTAATGGTGTAAAAAATATACCTGTCACTGAAGGATATACTTCAGGACATAGGACGTGCCAAGGCTGTGAATCAGCATTGGTAATGCGTCTTATGATAAAAGCAGCAGGGCCTCGGACAATAGTTGTGGGTAGTACTGGTTGCATGTACGTAGCTAATACAACTTACTACAGCACTCCTTGGGTGGTGCCCTGGATGCACACTCAACTCGGATCCTCCGGGTCCGCAGCAACCGGCACAGCCGCAGGCTTAGCTTCTCAAATGCGCAAGGGCAAAATGAAGGACGAACCCATAAATGTCATAGCATTCTGCGGCGACGGCGGCGGAGTAGACATGGGTTTATCAGCCATATCTGCTGCACTCCAGCATGATGAGTATAACCTATTGATTCTTTGCTACGACAACGAGTCATATGCGAATACCGACATACAAGTATCTGGCAGTTCACCATGGGGCGCAAATTCAACATTCTCCCCTCCAGGTAAAGTTCACAATATAATGAGCCATCGCTGGAAGAAAAATACCGCACCTATGCTGGCAACTGGCCACCCCAACTGTAAATACGTAGCAACCGCATGCGGTTCTTACGGACTGGATTTCACAAATAAAATCCGTAGGGCCCTCACCATCGGAGGACCAACATTCATGCACTGTATAGATCCATGTCCCAAAGGCTGGGATTACGATCCAAAATACTCGCATGAATTGGGCATGCTAGCCGTAGAAACTGGCATCTGGGTACAATACGAGATAGTAGAGGGAGAGCTCATATTAAATGGACCTTCCAGAGCGATCGCCAATGGCATCAGACAAAGAAAACCGGTTGAGGAATACCTGATGCGACAGGGACGCTTCGCTCATTTCACCGAGGAAAATATAAAGTTCTTCCAGGAAAAGATCGACGAGAGCTGGGAGCGCTGGTGGATCCCAGGCATTGTCCCATTGAATCCAACCACTGAAGGTTAATCAATCCCTCTTCTGAGGCAACAAAAAGGGAGCCACGTGGCTCCCTTTTTGTTGCCTTGTCAACTGGTTTAAACCCATGTAAAGTACTGAGATTAATAATAGTCGGCTGCCCTGTGTTTCCGAATATACTCAAGGAGTTACCAATGAGTGATATACCAGTAAGCATTTCAGATTACGAGGCAAGAGCAAAGCTTACATTGCCCCATAACAACTGGGAGTTTATAGAAGCTGGAGCAATGGACGAATCCGCTACTCGTAGGAATCGTTCAGGATTCGAGTCTCTTAGTATACGACCAAGATTTCTAAGGAATGTAGATAACCGTAAGCTTTCGACAACAGTACTCGGCACAGAGATTAGCTTCCCTGTAATGGTATCTCCCGCAGGCGGGCATAAAATAGCCCATCCAGATGGCGAACTAGCAACTGCCAGAGGAGCAGGAATGTCGGACACCCTGATGATGCTCAGCACATCCTCTCATTACCCTATGGAAGAAGTGGCAACAGCTGGAACAGGTCCTAAGTGGTTCCAACTGTATCACAGGGGATACGAATTAAGCGAAATGCTAGTACATAGGGCTGAAGAAGCAGGCTTCAAAGCTATAGTACTCACAGTAGATACCCCCGTCCCGAGTCCTAAGGAACGCGATGTCCGAAACCATTATGAAAATCCCTTCCCTCTCGGTAATTTTATGGCTACCACGGAAGAAATCCAAGCTATGAGCGGCACTGATGAGGCCCCAAACTGGAGGCCTGCTCAAGTACCTCCGCTGACTTGGGAGGAATTGGACTGGCTACGCGGTTTGACTTCATTACCACTAGTACTAAAGGGCATTAGAACTGCTGAAGATGCGCACATAGCTGTAGAAAGTGGCGTGAATGGTTTACTGGTATCGACTCACGGTGGACGTCAGATCGACCAAACTCTAGGAGCAATTGAAATGCTACCCGAGGTAGTAGAAGCGTCTAAAGGGCTCGCCGAAGTATATCTAGACTCAGGCGTCAGGAGAGGAAGCGATGTGTTAAAAGCCCTCGCACTTGGCGCACGTGCTGTAGCTATCGGACGGCCCCTCTATTGGGGATTGGCGGTTAACGGAGCAGACGGGGTCCATGGCGTACTGGAAACTCTCCGCAGAGAATTTGATCATGACTTAGCAGCCTGCGGGCAGACCGATGTAGAATCACTTGAACCGGGTCTTATCAATATCCCCCACGGATGGGGCGCTGGAACTACAGCTCCTTAATCCAGATAACAGTCCTCAGGGCATTAATCCAATAATATTGTCCTGAGGACCATTCACACTTAACTCCAATTAGGGACATTTCCCAGTAATTTTCTCACTAATCGATTGAATTCCTCTGGTTGCTCAAAATGAGTGGAATGGGCCGCGTTCGCAACGATCTCCAAGGTAGCATTCGGGATTAACTTAGTAGCTGCCTCCATGACATGCGGTGGAAATATAAGGTCTTCCCTGCCAACTACGAGCAATGTCGGAGTTATCATCGCCGAAAGTTCTATCTTTTTAGGTCCATCCGGATTCCG
>VFFT01000033.1 GCA_009392775.1 SAR202 cluster bacterium
GGAGTGAAGATCGCAGCCAGAAAATCTGTAGCACCTGAATCAGATAAAGATTTCAATTGATTCTCAACTTCGATTTCATTCCCAATTATGGCAACGTCTGCGGGGCCATCTGCACCTTCTATGTCTAGTATCCTTCGATAGTTCGTCAGAGCCCCATACCTCTCGAAAGACCTTGAAGCTTTCTCAAATGCAGAGCCTTTGTCACCGGTCACACAAACAGGCAATCCGACACAGGTACGCGGTACTGGACGTCCGGAGGTTGCAGCAGATTTGTTAATACGCGGGACCACATGCTTTTCTATTGCAGTAATTCCTGCCATCCATGTGATCGTACCATCCGCAATTTCCCCAGCCAGATTTAACATAGCTGGGGCCAAAGCCGATATAAGGATCGGAAACGGGGTAATCCCATGCATTTCTATCTGGGTATTTACTTGGTAGTTATCTCCCGAAAACGATACGCTACCATCATTCACTAATGGTTTTATTACCGATAAGTAATCCCTAACATGCCGAGCGGGTTTGCTATAGGACAATCCCCAAGCATCTTCGACATTCCTCTGATGGGAAGGACCTATTCCCAACGATAACCGTCCACCAGTGACGACCTGAACCGTCATTGCCTGCTGAGCCAAGGCTGCGGGATGTCTAGGATAGGTAGGAACTACAGCTGTTCCCAATTCGATTTTATGCGTCTGAGAACCGACCAGACCGAGCATAGTCAAACCGTCAAATCCCCTGTTTGATAGATGCGGGACCCAAAAACTATCAAACCCATCAGCCTCTGCCGACACTCCCTGAACGACTGTGGATTCTAGATCTAAAAGTTGTCCTGGTACGCTACCGGGAAATAAACCTATTCTCATGTTTCACTCCGTCAGTCTTTATCAACAAGGCCGCTGCACTGGCCCACTATCACCTTCTCTCCCTTATCCGTCTCTACCCATACCTCACATTCGACTCGCAACTTAGTATCACCCTCTGGCACCTTACTGGTTACATAGCCCTTAGCGGTGATAAGATCGTCGATCCCAGCTGATCTCCTAGTTACCACAGAGCCTTTTCCACCAACGATCCATCCTTCTTCAAAACAAAGCATCATCATACGTGGAATTACGCCGAACAATCGGGATCCTACAGCGATTGGTCTTGTTAACCCTTCACGTGCTGCCGCAGTAGAATCCGTATGAATAGTGTCGACTTCTCCAGCATCCGTCAAAACACGATTTAGATTAACACTTAATTTCTGAGAAACTGTCGGGAGTTCGTATCCTATAGGGGTACTACTTGTAATAATAGCCATTGTTTATCAGATCCTCTCTGGCTTGGGTCCGCCATCTATCCCGGTTCCCTCGCGGGGCGCATCTCGTTCAACAATATCCATACACTGAACTCTAGACGCTATAAACACCAAATCTCCATCTGCGTTATGGGCCACGGTATCCCATCTAACATATTCACGGTTACGTTTTATATATTTTTCGGATATATGGCCAGATATAACCAGCGTTTCCCCACTCATAATCGGTTTCAAATATTCGAAATCTAGCTTATAACTTACACCACGAACATTGTACGTACGCCCAAGAAGCCATCGGGGGGGCCTAGACTGAATCTGAGGTGGAGCTATCGGCCCACCCCAAGGGGAATCACCAACGAACCATTCATGCCAGTGTTGATCCAGATCGCATGTTCGTTCGACGTCATCCTGAGTGACTGTCCATTCAAAACTACCCAGATCTTTCCCGACTTCTATTTCTGCGTAAGTAGTACGTTGTCCCGTCGCATCCTCAGACATACGTACTTTGCTGGGTTCAATCATTTACCATCCTTTATTGAGACACTTTTTTTACTATATCCATATCCAATTCAATACCGAGGCCAGGTCCCTCAGGAACTTCCAAGAAACCATTGGTTATGTTAAGTGGCTCGGATAATATGGGATATTTATCCCTTATGGAACAAGGTTCGATATTGTATTCCTGCTCATAGGGCACACCAGGTGTAGCAACAACAAAATGGGCATGAGCTACGGTGCTAATGGTGGGCTGGGTATTATGACACGTTATCGGTATACCTAGGGTATCAGCCATAGAAGCTATCTTGATAAACGTGGTGAAACCAGGTGTCTTAACTATGTCGGGCTGGATTATATCAACCTTACCCCGAGTGATAAGTTCATAATATTCATAATGACTGTATATCATTTCACCAGAGGCGATGGGTATATCCAGGGAATCAGCCACTCTGGCCAAACCTTCTAGATCATAATGAGGGCGCGGCTCTTCAAAATGAAACACTTGCAATTGTTCCAGTTGTTTCCCTACTTCGATACTACGGTGTACTGAATAAGCCCCGTTCACATCTACCAGGATATCGATATCGTCACCGACCGCTTTTCGAACTTCCGTGACGGTAGCTATAGTCTGGTCAGAAGGGTCATCCATTTTCCCTGGAACAGCGCTATGAAGTTTATAGGCCCGGTAACCCTGATCCACATAGTATTCCGCCCTTCTAGCCTCTTCCAATGGGGTCATATCTCGTTTAAGAGAACTCGCATACACTGGAACCTTATCCCTGACTTTACCACCGAGCAATTGGTATATGGGTACCCCCAGCGATTTCCCTTTTAGGTCCCACAGGGCTATATCTAGCCCAGCTATACCAATCCAAATTGCGCCACCGATCTCGAGGGCATTCCCCGCTCTGGCCATGTCCCTGAACCGGGCGTCCGTGTCTACCGGATCTTTACCAATAATAGACGGGGCCAAGACCTCATCAACAACAGTTTTGGTCACAGAGGGTTGTCTCCTGAAGCACTCTCCAATTCCTACCAATCCTTCATCGGTATGAACAAACACAAAGGGAAACTGGCCGTCCAGAATAACAGTTTCTACAGAAGTAATTTTCATAAATTATTACCTAAGGTCATTGTCCAAAATAAGTTCCCAATCCTACTGCATCGGAATGCCTAGAGTACACCTGTAGTCCTCTGTAATGATCTTGGCGATGTGCCCGTGCCCAGTCATATCTTCGGCTACCAGCACATCTCCTGCGACCAACCGTCTAGTAGTTCCATCGGCAACCTCATATTCGGAAACTCCTGCTAGATGTACTACATACTGGAGGCGCGGTGCATTGTGATATGTATGCTCCTGCTCCGCGTATTGACGCTGGTTCAACGTAATATCTCCGGGGCCCACATTGTTTACTATCTCGGCTAATTGATCTGGGGTTAAATCTTCAAAGTGGGATTCACCATCAGTGCCTGAATAAACTCTAACAACCTGCATAACTAATACTCCTACATGAATATATTTATAAGCCCTAGGTAATCTCTTCGTAATATTTTTTTATTTTGTGCCGAGCGATCCGCAGAATTCTAATCTGTTCCTCATCATCTAAGTCCTTTTCATGAAACGCCTTGAAACAACTAAGATGTCCCATACTATAAGTTGCCTGACAAACCCACGAATCTCTAAGACCTAACCCATCCTCATAGAACTTAACGTCTATATCGGTGACTCCGCTACAATGAGGGCACCTGACCTTTATACGGTCTACTTCCAATTGATCTTTCAATACATTAAACCTTATCTCTAATTATTAATGAAAGTTCTGAGCGATTGAGTACGCACCCCGTCAGCATTCTACTATAATTGATCGGTCCGCGGCGTCAGGTTAAGGCCAGCCATAATCAAGGTTGCGACACCGAATAGAAGGGCTACAAAGTACATCGCAGAATCCATGCCTAGTGTCTGGTATATCCCCCCAGCAATAAGTGGAGAAATCGCCGACATTATAAAGCTAGCAAATGTTACAAGGCCTAAAGCAGTAGCGGAGACCTGTCTACCCACTATCTCCAGAGTCGCGGCAGTGAGGATAGGTT
The DNA here is from genome assembly GCA_009392775.1 of SAR202 cluster bacterium. The sequence continues at coordinate 3,890 of VFFT01000033.1, forward strand.
GATCCGGATACAAGAATAACCCTATTAAAACTATTACTATTGAGAGGCTCATCCCATCATTGAATGGCACCATCAAAAGAGCCATAGCACACGACCAGGCTAATCCAGGCACCATCACTTTCTTCCGGCTGAACCTGTCAGACAGATGCCCAGCCAGTGGCTTAGCAGCCAGTCCAATAGCAATCAATAACCCAATATGAAGCCCACGATTAAATGGATTCATACCTAAATCATGTTCCAGATACAAAGGTATTGTTGTCAGTAAAGCGACTAGAGCCATGGCTCGAAGACCCCTAACAACAGTAATACCCCAAAGAGTAGGATGTGTTAGTAATCTCGCAGTCATTTTTGGTCTTGATTCTTTAGAATTACTGGATTGGTCTTCAGCACTAATCCGACCTATATTCTTGATAGCCCAAAGAGCGCAAAGCGCCAATACTATCGGTATTACCGCGTAAACACTCAAAATCCCCTGCCATGTGACTACAACCAGTAGTAACCCTGTCATCAGGGGACCTGCAACATCTCCGACACTTCCACCTACACCGTGCAGAGCTAAAGCCAAACCGCGCTTATCCGGAAAATGGTAGGAAAGAGCTGCAGAGGATGGAAGATGCCATAACGAATGGGCCATAGCCACTAAAGCCACTCCCACCAGTAACACTCCGTAGAATGGCGATAATCCAATGGCAAGGGACCCGCATCCAGCGATTAATAAGCAAGCCGCTAACAACAAGCCCCAATGTTTCCGAAGCACGTCAGACAATACACCACCAGGCAACCGCACAGCCCCCGAGGCAAGTTCTCTCGCTGACAAGATCCCACCTGCACCCACCGCACTAAGTTGAAATGCAGATTGTATTTCAGGTAAAACCACTACAAAACTTTGAAGAATCCAATGAAAAACAGAATGCCCAACAGCTAAAGCTGTGATCATAAATTTACTTGTATCGCGGACATCATGTTTCATAGTAGTCAGATTATACACTGGGACTAAGTCGGTCCATTGATACACCGATTCCTAGTCAAATGTGTGCCCGCTCTCATTTACGTCAGTTGTTACTCAATAGCAAGGCGAATATACTCAAACAAGTAAACGTCCGCTCTCAGTTAACACGTTTCGATAAATAATTAATGAAGACATCTCAAAATACATACGACGCAATAATAATCGGTGGCGGAGCCGCTGGCCTGATGTGTGCAATTGAAGCTGGACGAAGGAATCGAACGGTCCTAGTACTGGAACATGCAGATCGGGTCGGTAAGAAAATACTTATATCCGGAGGTGGTCACTGTAATTTTACAAACTGGGGAGCAGTCCCCAGTGACTACCAATCTGACAATCCCCAATATTGCATCTCCGCCTTGACCAGGTACTCACCAGAACGCTTCCTGGAAAAGGTAGAAACGCACAGAATTCCCTACCACGAAAAGACGCTGGGCCAGCTGTTCTGTGACGGCTCATCTCGTGCGATATTAGATATGCTTACAAGTGAAGCAACGGATGCTGGTGTAACAACTATAGTGAATTGTAAGGTTACCCGAGTATCCAGAAAAGACGGGTTCACAGTCACCACCAGCCACGGCATTTTCCGATCTGAATCCCTAACAATAGCCACGGGCGGCCCCTCAATACCACAGATGGGTGCTACCAGGTACGCATATGAAGTAGCCAAGACCTTTGGCATGCAAATAACTGATATAAATCCAGGCCTGGTTCCGCTAAGGTTCCGAGGGGAACATGAGGCATTTTGTAGAGAGCTTTCGGGACTCTCCATACCCTGCACCGTATCGTGCAACAATGTCACATTCAAAGAAAATATACTTTTTACCCACCGAGGTATGAGTGGGCCGGCTATTTTGCAGATATCCTCCTATTGGCAACAGGGGCAGAAAATCAAGGTTAATCTCATGCCCGATGTAGATGTCATTGATTTCCTACTAGGCGAACAAAGCAACAGACCCAAGTCAGAGCTAGCGACCGTATTGTCCTCAGTGCTACCAAGAAATTTTGCTCGGGCATTTTCAAATCGCTACCGAAGCAACAAGCCAATCAACCAATTGTCCGGCAAAGATTTACTGTCACTCTCAAACATGCTAACCAGTTGGGAACTTAGCCCGTCTGGCACTCAGGGATACCGAATGGCAGAAGTATCCCTTGGCGGGGTAGATACTGCAGGGTTGTCATCCAGAACAATGGAATCCACCACTGTTAATAGTCTGTATTTTATCGGGGAAGCAGTGGATGTGACGGGGCCATTGGGTGGGTATAACTTTCAATGGGCGTGGGCTTCCGGCCATTGTGCCGGTCAATTCGTCTAACCTAGACATCGAGTTGTTGATAGTACAAAATCAGATTCCTTGGGTCTAAATACCTAAGGACAAATACGCCAATTTATGATGATTCAAAAATGAACTGACACAATCTACGGTTGGTCAGCGACTGGCTGTGAAATTACACAGCCAGTCAACAATAATTAACGCCCAAAGAGATTATGCATTAGAGATTCTTCGGGCCTTGTTATCAGGTCCTTTACACTAGATGTATAAAGGGCATGACCCAAAGGTAATTCCTCCTGCATTTCAGACGGTGTAGTGATATCCCATTCTTCGTTTGGATCCATACCTATAACATCAAAATAATCCCATTCAGCCATGATCATCCAGTACGCATATTCCTGTGATATAACCCTATAATAAGCTTCAGGATCATCCCGGAGTCCATCATAACTGTCAACACCGTAATGCCCTGAGTCTATTGCTTCCTGAACTGCTAATCGTACATCTGAAGAGGGATTATCCCAGGCCCATTTGTCTGGGAATGCATAATGAAATCCTAACGCTGTAAGTGTATGCAGCAGATGCTCAATTACTTCGCCTGTCTGTTCTTCGGTGGAATAGGAAGGATTCTCCCATATGTAGTCCACTCTTTCGTGTTCATATTTTCCTGCACCGGGTGTTTCATGAATTTGACCATAGGTCTCTGCTCCGATATAGCCAACCCGTTGATACACGTATTTGTTGGACATTATCTCGTACAGAGAGGTCTGCATATTGGTATCTATATCTGACGTCACCTTAAACATAGCTTCGTAAGCTTTTCCTACATTATCCACAAAGGATACTGCAACGTCTTCTAAACCAAATATCCTGACATCCTTTACGTCTATATACGTAGTGAAGGGAGCATAATATTCGTCACCTACAACTAACTCTTCAGATAAAACGACCTCAGTACTGGCGTCTGATTCACTAACCGTATCTACCTCAGTGTCACCTTCGATGCCAATTTCCAGGTACCTGTAGTCACCCACTGGAATGGTGGTCGATAAAGCGAATTCGGGATCTCCCAATAAATCGTACACCGCGCTATCACGTGACTCCACATCTTCCTCGGTACACAAATCCCACTCATCGGCTATATCGTCGCATCTGGCGGATTGCGCACCCAACATAGACGTCAACGCCCAATAAGTGTATTCAGTCACCATGCAGTCATAGGAGCAAGTAGTGTCGGTATAGGTGTACCATGCACCATCTGGATATTCTCCATTTGGTGGAACCGCACATTGCCCGGTGGCCCATTCCTCATTGGGATCATCTTCACAGTCTGAAGGATCTCTTTCAGCGAAATGCCCTCCGCGCGCGGCGTCCATGTAGTTTGCAATATCTGACCCTGGTCTCTCACCAAAAATTCCGGGATAGGCTCTGGCATAACCCACCTGGGTAATCAAATGCAGGATCTCCTCAAGGCTTGCATCGGGGCCGTTATTCGGAGGTACTTCTTCAGCAAACAATGTGACATAAATCAATTCGCCGTCATCAGCTGCATCGTGGAACCGGTCGGGAAGAGCATCCAGTGCATCCATTAGACCGTCCTCGTCCTTACCCATGATCATCGAGGCGTTGCTTGAGACAAGATATTCAAGAACCTTAGGGTTATCCACCACACCATCAGCATCATTATCCAGGTATTCGGCAAGTACGTTTACTGAGTGAAGAAGCTGGGCATCGGGAGTGCCTTCAGTAGCGAAGAAATGCACTCCAAATACATCAGCATACTTATCCAATCCGCTCGATAACCAAGCCCATTCATCAGGTAACGATCCTATTGTTATTTCACTTATCTGGGTATTAATACTTGTTGAATATTCTCGATGATCCTCTTGTTCTGAAATCCCATCGCTTTTGTGATTTTCAGTTTCTTCATGCGTCTCAGCATCAGTTTCTTCATGTGGCTCAACATCGGGTTCTTTCGTTACAACTGAACTTTCTGACGCTTGCACTTCGGAAGTAGTCTCTGATGGTTCATCCTTTGAGACGGAGCCAGTCTCTTTGGGTTCGTCGAGTTTAATATTATCGGCTGGGTGAACTTGTTCAGACGCAGGCAACTTATTCTTAACTCGCTCGGCAATTTGGTTGATGTCTGGTACTTGAACTTGTTCTACTCTACTGCATCCCAAGATTACAATATTGAGTCCCAACAGGATTGAAAGAATTAAAAATGTTTTGTTCATCTTAGACATACTCAACCTTCAACTCCAAAGCCAATTATAATTAGGCAAAATTAGAGGCACCCTCTGTAAGGGTACCCATATTTAACTCTAAAGATCGAAACACTCTAAGTCAATATAATTCTTTGTACAAAATACGATACCCCTACCAGCTGGTATAAACGCTAATATATGCCGGCAGGAACGTAAACACATCCATCCATTAGTCTCCGTGCTGTACGGTAAACTCCGCATGACCTTATTCCAGTGTTATTGAGGCCGTCTTCGCTAAAAACTTCAACCGCACAATCTATTTTGCCAAGAGGATGCTCGATCCATATGGTCTGATCGCCGCTATGATCTACCTGCACGAACTCTGAGGCTATGGTACCTGGTAATAAACTGGCGGATGAAATACACATTGTTCCAGTCACGGCATGAGCTTCATGGCAGGTAAGCGGGGTGAAATACCTGGATCTTATGTTACCCCCATTACTCGGAGAAGACAGTATCCCGAACTTGGGCATAACCTTACCTCGAGCATCGCCAAGCCCCATCTTATAACTGGCCGCAAGCCGGATTGTTTCAATCTTCCCCATCAATTCCGTGTTGGCTGTAAGTTCTGCCGAAGTCTCGTCGCCGCGGATTCCCATATCCTGGGCTCGGGCTAGAACCATTGGCATAGCAACATCAATACAAGTTACCTCAACACCTTCCACCTCAATAATAGGATCGCCTGCAGGAAACAATGATCCAGTGGCGCCCCCCACGAGGTCCAGAAATTTCAGTAAAATAGGAGCCCCAGTACCGGGTGCTCCAGATATCGCATAATCTCCATGATAGGCAACTTCTCCACCAGGTGTCTGGACTATTGCTTCAATCAGCCCCCCATTATTAACAGCATGAATCCTGACCGTGGTAGTTTCACCCTGAGCAGGTATAAGACCTTCATGAATTGCAAAAGGGCCAACTCCTGAAAGCATATTTCCACATGTCGGTCCATAATCAACAAAATCCTCATCCACTGACACCTGGGCAAACAGATAATCAATGTCTGAATCTTCCCGCTCACTCGGAGAAATAATACAGACCTTACTTGTCAAAGGTGTCGCTCCGCCAATACCGTCTATCTGCCTGGAATCAGGTGACCCCATTACAGACAACAAAACCTTGCTCATATCATCCCTGTCAGCAGGTAAATCCTTAAGATGAAAGAAAGGACCACTGGATGTTCCACCTCTCATGAGTACTGAAGGGATACTGATTTGATCCGACATTACGTTACCCCGGCTCGTGTTAGTTTAGTCAATACTATCAACTTACTAATCCAATTGCACGCCAGTATTGTAGAAGCACTAATAGTTAGGTATACAAAGCTCAAATAGTGTATATTTCTAGTTACATTATTCAGGAAGTAAAACTTATGCTAAACGACATGTGGTCTGATGGGGGAAGAACTCCTGACCCATACTTCAGTGACGAACTAGACACAGCATTGATAGATTACATGCTTTCCCTTCGGGAAAAGCTCGATAATTACCAATATGTGACATCCGTAGACATCAGCAGCATGCACCCCATAGAACAGGTATCCCGGCTGCTGTTCCTTGATGCCATAAAAAACGAGCCGTATTCCTTCCTTATGAAGAACTCACAAGCCATCCAAATAGGAGACATAGAATCCATCAGGGAAGGCTTCTGTACTTATCTAGCCGATGAACATACTGATTTGGCACAATATGACGAGTTCTATGCGATAAGAATTTCATATAGCAGACAAGCTTTTCTTGTAATAGATGAGTATCTAGATACTATTACCACAGTCACTCAATAATCAGGGCCAACACCCCAAGGAGCATATTATTATGTCAACTGACAATTCCATAACCCCGCGCCTGATCGAATACATGTCCGGTGCTCTAGATTCAGAATTACCACCCAATGTATTAGTGAAGACCAAACATCATATCCTAGACACTCTTTCTGCGATGATATCCGGCTCAGTGATGCATCCTGGTTTACTCGGAAAGCAGTTCATACTGCAACAAGGCGGAACTCCTGAAGCCCAGATCATAGGATCCCCACACTTAACATCGGCAATAAATGCCGCACTGGCGAACGGTATGATGGCTCATTCCGACGAGACAGATGATTCCAACGGATCCGCAGGACTCCACCCAGGATGTGCCACAGTTCCAGCGGCTTTGGCTATGGCAGAGCGCGAGGACGCTAGCGGAACTGACCTGATCAGATCAGTCGCACTGGGTTATGACATTGGAAGCAGGACTGTCCGATCCCTAGGTAGGGAAGCAATGCGCGCCAGAAATCACCTGCCTTACAGTATCGGGGGAACAATGGCTGCGACTGCCGCCGCAGGGTCCTTAGCTCGATTAGACATGGAACAATATCGACCGTTACTTTCCTATGGCGCTCAGCAAGCCTCAGGAATCATGACCTATCAGAGGGACGTCGAACACGTAGAAAAAGCGTTCATTTTTGGCGGTATGCCCTGTCGCAACGGCGTAACAGCCGCTCAGATGGTTCAAAATGGCTTTTCTGGAGTACATGACACATTCATCGGTGACGGCAATTTCTTAATTGCATACGCAGACAACCCAAACAAAGATGAATTGATATCAGAGCTGGGAAACCGATATGAAGTAATGCTCACCAACATAAAAAAATACTGCACCGGATTTCCCATCCAATCCCCAGCTGAAGGACTACTTATATTAAAAGAAAAGTATGGACTGAAACCAGACGATATATCCAAAATTGTTGTCAGGTTGTCCAAGAGGGATGCCCATACCGTCAACGACCGGGAAATGCCTGACATAAATCTTCAATACATTTTCGCGGTAGCCCTGATTGATGGAGGAATTTCTTTTGAAGCAGCCCATTCTTTCGAAAGAATGAGTGACCCTCAAATAATGGCCTTAAGGTCCAAAATTACCTTGATCGGGGATGAAGCATTATCCAACGTAGACCCAATGAGCCAGTCTATCGTAGAAGTAACTAGGCCAGACGGTTCTACGGTTCAGGAGCACGTAGTAAGTTTTAAAGGGAAGGCAGAAAACCCATTAACTACCGAGGAAGTGGTCGAAAAAGCAACTGACCTGATCGAACCCATTTTCGGAAAATCCCAGACTCGGGAACTAATCGACGCTATCAATAATCTTGAGACTATCGGCAAAGTCAGAGAGCTAAGGCCTCTACTTTCTACAAACACTTAAGATTAGGATGAGATAATGACCGATGGTCACTACGAAATTGGTATAGACGACGCCACGTTAACCAGCGATGGAGAAACTGTAGTACTTCGGATATTTATGTCTATCATGGTAATACCAACAGTCTTTCTAATATATCATCTGGTCAGTACTCCCATGTTTAAATAAAGACCGGATAACGTATAATGCCAGCTGAACTTAATTGAATTAATCTCTCGTCGTAATTGGCGAATACTAAAACAGACAAAAGGAGCCCAAGTCACCATGGCAAGCATTACTCCAGACCTCATCAAATATATGTCCAAAGCACGAGGTGCTAAGTTACCGGACCCAGTTCTAGCCAAGGCAAAACACCACATCTTGGATACTCTCGCTGCTATGGTGTCTGGATCAGTGTTAAAACCCGGCATACTAGCTCGGCAATATGTGGAACAACAAGGTGGTCCACCGGAAGCGCAGGTCGTTGGGAGCTCAATGGTGATATCAGCAGTGAATGCTGCGATAGCCAATGGCATGATGGCACACGCCGATGAAACCGATGATTCTAACGGTTCAGCAGGCATACATCCGGGATGTGCCGTCCTTCCCGCAGCACTAGCAATGGGTGAACGGGAAAATATCAGTGGAGTTGAATTAATCAACTCAGTAGTTTTAGGTTACGACATAGGTAGCCGAACTACCCGTGCACTGGGCAGGAATGAAATGCGTGCCCGGAACCATTTGCCATTCAGCATCGGTGGAACCATGGGGGCTATTGCCGCTGCAGGCTGCTTGGCAGGTTTAGAAGAAGAACAATACAGGGACCTGCTCTCTTATGGAGCCCAACAGGCATCCGGTATCATGACTTACCCCAGAGATGTAGAGCATATTGAAAAAGCCTTCATATTTGGAGGTATGAATGCTCGAAACGGGGTAATGGCTGCAGAGATGATTCAAATGGGGTTTACTGGAGTATATGACACATTTGATGGTGATGGAAACTTTTTAGTTGCTTACGCAGATAATCCTAAAGGTGAAGAATTAATTAAAGAGTTGGGAACTAGATTCGAAGTAATGGGTACCAATATAAAGAAGTTCTGCACAGGTTTTCCTATTCAATCGCCAGCAGAGGGCTTGTTAATTCTAATAAACAAATATGATTTAAAGCCTGATGACATAAAGAGCATAACCGCACGACTCCCAGAAAGTGGAGCACACACAGTAAATGACAGGGAAATGCCAGACATAAATTTGCAGTACCTGTTTGCTGTGGCACTGCTAGACGGAAGAATTTCCTTTGAGGCAGCCCACTCGGTAGAAAGAATGACAGAACCCGACGTACTGGAGTTACGCTCAAAGATGACACTCA
>VFFT01000034.1 GCA_009392775.1 SAR202 cluster bacterium
TTAACTGAGATAGTGATCCACATTTTAATCCAGCTGGCAGTCATATTGTTTGTGGCCAAGTTATCCGGTGAACTTGCGTCACGCTTCCTGAAAATTCCACCTGTTTTGGCAGAGCTAGCTGCTGGAGTAATGATTGGTCCGTTTGCCCTGGGAGGTATTGCAATCCCGGGATTTGGACCCCTTTTCCCAATACCGATGATTGATGGGCACGCGGCAGCGATACCCGTTAGTACCGAGCTCTTCGTTATAGCGCAGGTTGGCTCTATATTCCTGCTATTTGCTATAGGACTAGAGACTAATCTTAAACAATTCCTTCGCTATGCAGGTCCAGCGACCGCCGTGGCAATTGGAGGAGTAGTCATCCCGTTCTTCCTGGGCGCCTGGGCTACGGTAGCGTTTGGTTTCGCAGGTCCAGCGGGAATATGGTCACCTTCGGCCCTCTTTATAGGGGCGATAATGACCGCGACATCTGTTGGTATTACTGCCAGGGTATTATCAGATCTATCGCGGCTTGATTCTCCGGAAGGCGTTACTGTGTTAGCTGCTGCCGTAGTTGATGACGTTCTTGGAATATTGGTTCTTACCGTGGTAGTCGGACTTAGCGTTGCGGGCAGCATTACTGCTACAGGAATCGGGCTGATTGCCTTTAAGGCAATCGCGTTTTGGCTAGGTTTGACAGTTGTAGGGATCCTGGTAGCGCCATATATAGAGCGTATTGTGAACCGGTTCAAAGTTAGTGGTGCTGGCCTGGTGTTAACTGTTGCATTGGCATTGTTTGCCGCCGGTTTGGCCGAGATATTCGGACTCGCCTTTATCATCGGAGCTTTTTCAATTGGACTCGCCCTATCGACTACTAAGATGGGGCATACCGTGGAAGAGCAGATGATCCCCGTCACTAATATCCTGGTTCCAGTATTTTTCGTGGTCATGGGAATGCTTGTAGATGTTAGTTCCATGATGAGCGCCATATGGTTCGGCCTAGTAATATCTCTCTTGGCAATACTTTCGAAGGTATTTGGATCTGGAATACCAGCCCTGTTTACCGGCTTCAACCTGAGGGGCGCTAGCAGAATTGGCGTAGGAATGATGCCTCGAGGTGAAGTTGCCCTGATCATTGCCGGTATTGGTCTCACAAACGGTATCATAGGCCAAGAGCTTTTTGGTGTGAGCATAATGATGACTGTCATAACCACGCTACTCGCACCGATAGTGCTAATTCCTCTGTTTAAACGGGGTGGTGAAGGAACGAGGAAGCCTGGTAGTGACAATAAGTCCTAAGAATGCCGTTAAAAAAGTGCCGAATGATACGTGTTTATTGACGGTGCCGACTCAAAGTGATAAATACATTAAGTTATCTACTATATGCAGATAACCAACGTGTTTTAACTTAGGACGGTTAATTATGATAGGTGTTTTGACACATCATTGGGCTAAAGAAGACAAGATAGAAGAAGCAAAAAAACTATTAGACGGAAATGGTCTTGCACAGAGTAAAGCGCCTGGTTTTGGATCGAGAGAAACCCTCTACTCGATCAGTGACCCCACTAAGATCACTACCCTTGTAACATGGGATAGTAATGATATATACGACGCCTGGAGAGCCAGTCCCGAGCGTGTGGTCGCTATGAATGGTGCCGAGGAATTATGGTCTAGGGCTCCAGAGTCGGAGAGATTCGAGGTAGTCTAGCTAGGTGATAGCCCATTCTAAAGTAGAATGCTGTCCAGCTTTTGCATATCAAGGTGGCCTTGTATAAGGTTCTTGAAGTGCCTGATTTTCTCAACGTTATGACACACTGACTTGCCCGCTAATCCTTCCAAGGACTGGGCTGTATTCATGGTGTTACTTTCAACCATTATTAGAGGGATATCGAGGTTACGAGCTTCTATCTGGACATATTCGGTAGGCTTTCCGCCGCCGGTCATAATCACACACTTTGTGTCCCCTTTAAAGCATGCCATGTGGATGTCAGGTCTTTCAGCACGGGTGATCACGGCCTGGTTATTGTGCCTGCAGAAATAGTTTGGACCCGAGTCCATGATATTGCCACCTATCAGGAATTTTTGTACTAGCTGCCTTGTGTTTTCAGGTTCGTCAAACCAGGTTCCATCCAGGTGATCCAGTATCTGCTGGATTTCTACTGATAGCATGAACCTATCTTCTGGTATTGCACTTATGATTGGCGTACTGTTATCAGTGGCATGTGTAATTTGTGAGCTGACCATGTTTGACCTGTGCAATGGGTAGCCATTAATTATTATCGCTTCTTGTGACGAGGGATTATAAGAAAGGTTATCTTGTGAATTCTTGCCCCATCGATTAACAAGGATGCGTTTTCCTCCTGTAATACCGTGGAGTGTTTGTCCAAGAACGCCATTAGCTGAATCAATGTCAGGACCTTCAATAAATAGGGTGTCTGCAGAGGCGGCACTTTTATCGATATTAGCCTTGATGGTTTGTTCTAGTTCTGCTGTTATAGGACCATCAGGCGGTGTTACTGGGTGTATAGGGCCTGAGACCCCTAGGAGTGTACTCGATATGAATGGTGGGTCAGGATCTTCCGAGGCGCTACTTGAGAATGGCTTGTAATATGAGACCTTCTTGCCTTTTTCTCGAAGATATAAGCTAAGGGCCCCGATAATAGAGCTCTTCCCTGATCCCTGGATATTCCCGTCCACCTGGATAATGTTCATGTGTGCTGATTAAATCTTCTTTCAAGTATGATGTCTAACTACCAATATAACTAATCAGTTACGTCTTTCCAACCGGTATCCAGTGGGTCGAACCCGTTGGGAAACTTAGTACTGGCATCGTATTTTGCCATGCTTAGATCTGATCTGTGCAGGCTTGCTTTGTCGAAGTTAGCGTTTCTCATGTCGGTCATGATCCACATGGAATCACGGATCATGGCCTGGGTGAAATTTGCTCCCTCTAGGACAGCCCTACTGAGATCTGCGCCATTCATGTTTGATGCTACAAAACTACCACCAGTTAGGTTGGCGTTTCTCATGTCCACTTCGATCATTGTTGACTGGCTAACGTCAGCTCCAGTCATATCCGCGTTCATGAAAGATGTTCTCATTGTCCGTGAGTGTCTCAAGGTAGCGTTCAATAAGGACGCGCCCCTAAAATCTGCCCAGTGAAGGTTTACATTGGTTAGGTTAGCATCGTTGCAGTTGGTGTCTGCAAGGGATGCTCTCGCCAGGTCGGATCCAGTTAAGTCAGCTCCTTCAAGGTTGGACTTTGCCAAGCTCGCGTTGGTAAGCTTGCTATCAACTAGGATTGCCCCCTTTAGGTTCGCTCCCCTAATACGGGCACCTACTAGGTCTGATCCCGACAAGTCAGCACCTTCTAGATCTAGGGCTGATTCAGGATTCTTTTCTTGCCACTCTGATATGGCGTCTGCACCGTTCTTCACTATCTCAACATGTTCAGCGTTAGCCACGATTTAACTCCAATCATTTGAACCTGAACGTACTTAAACATGTAGTAGTTTAGATTCAAATCTAATAACTATATTGATCTCTAATACACTTAGTGTTTATGGTCAGAGTTCGCTAAGCGTTTGCAGTTGCTTCGTCGACCTCGAAAATTTTCTCCGCGATGACCATCTTAAGTTCATTAGCGCGAGTTAGGTTCGGATATACTCCATCCTCGTCCTTACGGTCGAAAATCTTATCTCCATCTAGGTACACTTCTAGCCTGCCCGCGTCCGCTGGGGTAAGTTTTACGGCTATATCCCCGGGATCTTGGGATCTCCAGAATTCAGTTGCCAGCCACGTGGCAACAGCATGGTACCCTCAAGGTACACAGTAGACTACTTCTACTTCTACTTTTCCAAATTGTGCTCCGGCCATGGTTCTCCTCCGATAGGTATTCTCTTAGTCACGAAGTTTAATAGATTAAATAAACGAATTCAAGGAAAGTTATTGTAAAACAAAGAGGCCTCACTCAGATAAGTGAGGCCTCTTTGTTTTACTTACTAATTAGTAGTTTATTAACTTACTATTGCACTACCTTGTCCAACCGCGGTAGTGTTCCCGTCCTGGTTTTGACACGCGATGTCCACGGTAACCATTGTGCCGCCGTCGACTTCTTGGCTGCTGTTTAGGTTGCCACTAATTGTGACGGTATCTCCCTCTTTAACAGGCCTAAGGAACTTAAGATTTACGACACCACTATGGTGGAACGTATCTGCTCCGAAGAACTCCCTGAGTAATTCAGATGCGAATGCTACTGACATCCTACCGGATGCTATAGGATACGTTGTCCCTAGCCTCTGCTTAGCCAGTTCGGGACTGTTATGAATGTTCTCACGGTCCCTGATTCCACATGACTCAAACTGGTTTATTTTCACCTGGGTAATTGATTTGGTAATCGAAGGGATTGCCTTGTTTTCTAACCCTGTGGATGCCATTTCTTTCCCACCTCATCTGGTTTTTTCATTTGGTATGTGCGCATTTTCTCGATAAGCCTGCCGTCTTCATCTGTAGCGGTAGCTTCGATAACAAGGTATGGCTTATCTCTACGGGTGTACTTGTCGTGTACTCGTCCTGTGACCTTGATTATCTTTCCAGCTACTGGCGGATTATGGAATTCCATTTCGTTACCGGCGTTAACTCCACCCGTATTGTCCTCATAGGCTAGTCCAAGGGCAGTCGCGTCATGTTTGACTGCTATAGTTGGGAACAACCCTTTTGGATCGTCTACTGATTTTCTGTATTCGTCGATCATTTCCTGTGTGAGTAAGTATTCGTATGAGCCTAGTTCTTCACCGATTACGAGGTTGTCATATACTAATTCAGGTAAATTTTCTTGTGCCATATACGCTCTCCTTTATTAGTAAAAACACGATACTGCAATTCGAATTCCAAGTCAATCAGGGAGTTATTTATAGGGGAAATCTGTTCAGACGGTATTAGAGATAATTACAGATTTCGGATGATTTGTAGCATAAATGGCCAGTTTTTCATGGCCTATGTCATCGTATATCATCTATAATGGATCACCAGTGGAACAATCTGATGGTGGATGTGCTTAATGGAACTGACATTTGAGAGAGGCGATCAATACCGTCCAAAAGGCCACGCATTGGTGTATTTTCGGGTTAATAATGAACCCGACACGGTTTATGTGACCTATATTATCGCGCTTCCAGTTAAAGCAGACTTAACTAAGTATGTTCCGCCGTTTCTTGCCACTCATCTAGGGAGTATGCCTCTAAACGATTTCTCTGCTTTCGCCATGCCGCCGGTACCTGAAGCAGTAGACAGTTACGAGGAGGTAGAACGCCTGGCCCGATTACGCGATGATGATATGGCTTATGCGGACAGTATGTTTTCCTTTGATCTTCCGAGGATGATGGAAGCAGTAACCGAAGCAGTACAGGTGTATTCGGACTTGTGCGACCAGTATTTCAATCGCGAGTCAGGAAATACAGTGGATTCTGGTGAAACAATTGGTGAACTTCCAGGGTCTGATACGGATGATGAATCCTCGTACCAGGTAAATGAAGTTCTTTTCGGTCTTATGAGTGAGGCTGACAAGCTAACTGAACTTTCTAGGCTCCTAGGTAAACTTAGGTTTGCCCAGGATGGTGAAGACGCTAATATGCTGGAAGAAGTTAGTGATGAGATAAAATCACTGTCCAAGTTTCTTCCGGATCAGTTCAAGCTTTCTCGGTTACTTGCTGCCGCCCAGGATACCTCGAGGAATGGTGAAAAGTTGGCCCAACTGTATTTAGACCGGTGCTTTAGGCTTTCATCAGGGGATTTTGGCAAGGTAGAGGCTATAGATAACGAAATTAGTTCTATTGAGTTGATATAGTCTGTTCGTACATCATCACGCTTCTTCTCGTTGACACCAAATTCCCTCCCGCGTACACTTTCAATAGCTGGGCGAGAAGTTGTGTCATTTATTTTGATGGGTTTCTGGCAGCTTAGTTTTAATTTCCCCAGAATTGATTTTATTAGGAGAATCTATGTCCTTTTTGATGGATCAGGATCCCGAAGTCGCTAAGGCCATCGAGCTAGAAGATCTGAGGCAGCGTGACAGTATAGTTCTGATAGCTTCGGAGAATTATGCGAGTAAAGCCGTACTAGAAGCACAATCAGGAGTAATGAACAATAAATATGCAGAAGGTTATCCAGGGCGACGGTACTATGGCGGATGTGAAAATGTAGATATAGTCGAAAGATTAGCTATAAGCAGGGCCAAGGAACTTTTCGGAGCTGATCATGCAAATGTCCAGGCTCATAGTGGTGCCCAAGCTAATATGGCAGCGTATTTCGCTATCTTAGAACCTGGTGACACTGTCATGGGAATGAGGTTAGACCAGGGAGGGCATCTCACTCACGGAGCTTCTGTAAACTTTTCAGGTAATCTTTACAATTTTGTGCCTTACGGAGTTGATGAAACTAGTGAGACCATAGACTACGATGAAGTTGAAAAGCTTGCAAAAGAACATAAGCCCAAATTAATTGTCGCTGGATGTAGTGCGTACGCCCGTATATTGGATTTTCCTCGGTTCCGAGCAATTGCAGATCTGGTTGGCGCGAAGCTCATGGTAGATATGGCGCATATTTCGGGTTTGATAGCTGGTGGAGCCCATCCGTCGCCTTTCCCTCATGCTCACGTCGTGACTTCTACTACCCAAAAGACATTGAGAGGTCCACGAGGCGGTCTTATCTTATGCGAGGAAGATCTAGGACGTAAGATTGATTATGGTGTATTCCCCTATGCTCAGGGTGGTCCTTTTATGCATGTAATTGCTGCGAAAGCAGTGTGTTTTGGGGAGGCCTTGACTCCAGGGTATGCGAATTATGCTTCTCAGATAGTGGCCAATGCCCAGGTTATGGCCCAGGAATTATCCGAGGCAGGATTAAGATTAGTGTCGGGTGGGACTGACAATCATTTGATACTAGTAGATTTGACTCCTATGGACATAGACGGACGAGATGCAGAATTGGCCATGGAAAAAGTTGGGATAAGTGCAAATAAGAACGCTATACCAAATGATCCCAAGCCTCCTAGGGTAGCCAGCGGTTTACGCTTGGGTACTCCTGCTATCACTAGCCGTGGATTTAAAGAAGAAGACTCTAAACAAGTTGCAGACTTGATCGTTCGAGTCCTTACAAATATGGGTGACGAACAGGTTGAAAATACGGTTAGGGAGGAGATAAAAGAACTAACGGCAAGGTTTCCTGTGCCGGGCTTAGACACGTAAGTTGAGAGCATTACCCAGCAATGCTATAATTCTTTGATTGTAATAATGTATAGGAGTTCCAGTTGCGCCACTACGAATTAGTCACGATACTGAGTCCAATGCTTAATCAAACCGAGGCTACCGAGGCTTGGGGTCAGATTAAAGATTTCATTACTAACCGAGAGGGAGAGATTGTTAGAGAGCAATCTTGGGGGACTCGTAGGCTCGCGTATCCCATACGCCAGGGTTCATACAACTTCCTAGAGGGAAATTATTATCTCACTAATTTTTCCACCGACACGCCATTTAATATAGAACTGGAAACGTTCTTGCGGTTAGATGAAAGAGTTTTACGTTCTATGGTGATCGCTGGTGATCCACCACCGCCACCTCCTCCGACGCCTGAACCCGTTGCATCGGTAGAAACCGAGGAGACTAAGCCCGAGGAGGCCGCTACTGCTGAGCAGCCAGGTACTTCGCCTGGAGAGAATGCCACCGTAGAAGCGGACCCGACGGCGGTAGAGGATGCTAGTAGTGACACGGTCAGTTCTGAAGAAACGAGTGAGACTGAAGCCGCCGTTGAAGACTCATCCAATGAGGCCGAGTCAGAGTCGGCCGACAGTGTTGAGGAAGCTCAGACTGAACCAGACGAGTCTTCCAATCCAGGAGTTCCGGCGGAAGAAGAGACCGCAGAAACAGAAGAGTCGAGTTAGTACGCTGTCTTTATAGAGTAAGTTTTTGCTGTAATCTTGTCGGCGACGAAAATTTATGAGGCTGGTTTGAATAAGATAATTGTTATAGGGAACTTAGGTCGTGATCCTGAAATGCGGTACACCGCCAGCGGTCAAAGTGTCACGTCTTTTAGTATAGCGTCAAATCGACGATATACGACGGCTTCTGGCGAACAACGTGAAGAGACAGAGTGGTTTAATGTGAACGCATGGGGGCGAAACTCTGAACTCTGTAATCAATATTTGTCGCGAGGCAGGCAAGTTTACGTTGAAGGTCGGCTTAGCAGTCGGACTTATGAGGCGAGGGATGGTCAGACTAGGTTCGTAAATGAAATTAATCTAACAGATATTCAATTCCTGGGAGGAGCTGGAGGGCCTGGTGAAGACCGTGCTCCATTCGCCCAGGAGGGATCGATGGGAGACTCGGCGCCCCCGTTAGATGACGTAGACGATTTACCATTTTAACCCCTTTGGGAGGAGATACCTTTTTTATGACTACACCAGAAGAACAAACAGTTCCAGAAACGCAAGAAGCCCCAGTAGCAGCGGCTCAACCAGAGGCAGCTGGAGCTCCTTCAAATATAAGTGCACCAAGTAGCGCTCCTCAACCAGCAACGACTGGGCCTGCTCGTGAAGGAGGCCAGAGGCCAGAGGGCGGCGGATTTAGACCTTCAGGTCCGCCAAGAGCGGGTGGAGGATTTCGGCCTGGCCCCGGTCAACGACCTGGTGGTGGTCGCCCACGTGGTCGATACGCACCGAGACGGAGAGTGTGTACTTTTTGTGTTGAACACGCTAAGACCATCGATTATAAAGACGTAGAGAGACTCCGTAGATTTATTTCTGACCGTGCCAAGATAGAGCCGACTAGGAAAACGGGTGTATGTGCAAAACATCAACGACTGCTTTCTACGGCTATCAAGAGAGCGCGACATATAGCATTGCTTCCATTTGTGCCTAATCCTAGTATCGGGATGGGTATGCGGAGATAGAGTGACCTGATCAGCGATTCTGGTACTGGCGTTAATAGCGCAATTTCGTGCTTTCTAATCTGCAAGTCTCTATA
>VFFT01000035.1 GCA_009392775.1 SAR202 cluster bacterium
TGGAGTGGTCTATGACTCTTTTTCTCTTCCTTTACAGACGTAACACCCTCTAAGATAGCAGCTACTCCAGCTTTACAATCTCCACCCAATATAGTTGTACCGTCTGAAACTATGCGATCATCCTTTATACTGGGCACTATACCTCTCCCAGGTTCAACCGTATCCATATGAGCTGATAATAAAAGAGGTGAATCGCCTTCCTCGGATGCTATAACATTACCGTGCGCATCCCGAGCTACGCTAAATCCCAGATTTTCCAATATGGGTATCAGATACTGGGCTACTTCCTCTTCCTCATCTGAGGGACTATCAATTTTAACTAGTTCGCAAAAAGAATTAACTATCCTGTCCTGATCAATCATAAAATGGCTCCATCATTACCTGTATCTAATTCCTGACATTATACTTGATATAAAGCCGGTATTTTTTGAAATATACTACTGGGCCGAATAAAACATATATTGCTTACAATAATCCTATATCCTAAATCAGCTTAACACATTCATTTATGACTCCAAGATTGAAAACTAGACCACACGATAAATCACACCGCATTTTTTATGGATGGTGGCTAACCGGCATTGCCGCCCTTGTTATGGTAGTCGGCACAGTTCCGGTTTTTCAGGGTATGCCCGTTTGGTTCGTAGTATTAGAAAGGAACTTCGGGTGGAGCAGAGCTCAACTATCATTAGCTTTTTCTTTGACAAGAGTTGAAGGGACAATAATGGGCCCAATCTCAGGTTATTTGATAGACAGACTTGGACCCAGACGAATGGTAACAATAGGGCTCTTGTTAATAGGAATCGGGTTCCTATTGTTTAGCAGAATCCACAACTTATGGCAATTTTACGTTGCTTTCATAATCATGACTTCAGGAATGGGCCTAGGAACCTGGTTGCCGATGATGACAGTTCTCAATAATTGGTTCATAAAACACAGATCCACTGCAATGGCTATTGCCATGGAAGGATTCGCATTTGGGGGAATAGTAATAATACCTATATTGGCCTGGACACTTGACGAAAAAAATGTAGGATTTGACGGCTGGAGGTATACCGCCTTAGCGATCGGGGTTGCAGTCATCATTCTTAGTGTTCCGATATCTAGACTGATTAGAAATAGGCCAGAAGACTATGGTCTACTTCCGAAAGGATTAGTGAAGAATGATATACCCTCGTCTACAGAAATTCTAAACGACGCACATGACCAAGGCGATTATACATGGAAGCAAGCAATCCGGACCCGTGCATTTTGGCTAATATCCATGGGCCACGCTAGTACTGCAGCAATAGTCGTCACATTGATGGTGCATCTGGGGACAATGCTTACCGATAGAGGTTTCTCATTACAAACCATCGGCTGGGTGGTAGCGACACAGACTGGAGTTACAGCTCTGTTTAATCTAGTGGGAGGATATGTAGGAGATAAAATACCCATAAGAGTGGCTCTATTCGTGTTTTCAGTTATACAAACTATAGGACTAATAATCCTCTTATTTGCTTATACGACTCCTATGGTATACATGTTTGCGATAGTTTATGGCATAGGATGGGGTGGTAGGGCACCTCTAACGACAGCAATACGCGGTGTATATTTTGGTAGAAAAGCTTTTGCCAGTATCACAGGATTCTCAATGATACCTATGAACATATTGCATTTGATAGCACCACTTTTTGCCGGAATAATGTTCGATATCACTCGAAGTTACACTATTCCCTTCTCTGCTATAGCCGTCGTGAGTTTTATCGGTTCCGTTCTATTCTTAATGCTAGGGAATCCACAGAAACTAACATCTACCGACTGAACATAAACTACACATTGCTCATGTATTTATTCTTACGATAGACATAAATAATTTTAAAAAGCACTACCACTACTACGGCACCTATAATATCTACTAAAACATCCTCTGTAGAACCATAACGTCCAGCGACATAGGATTGCCGAATCTCATCATAGGTTGCGAATGCCCCAGCAAAAACAACGACGGCAATGAGACATACAGGTTTAAAAGCTCTCGACATAAGCCATACGGATAAGTTGAATAAATAAAGAGTAGCCAGGACGGAGTAAAGAACCAGATGCCCAATGATATTCACTGATTGTCCAAGCCACCAAAGCCTTCGAAGCCCATTATCCATGTCCTGTCCAGGCACGGATGAGAGGTTAATAATAAATATCATCCAACCAGCTGCGGCTACAGCGGCCAAGGCTCTGAACCACCACCTACCATATCTTGATTGCAACGTCGTAACTCTTCACATTAACCGGCCAAACATGACTACAAAAATACTAGCGGGAAGCTATAAATTCCTCAAGATGAATACTTTTTCCCTTTGGCACCGTCTATTTTGGCTAATACAGCTTCCCTAAGCATCCTTAACACATGCCAGAGATCCTCTGCGATCTCATCAGTATTAGAATCTGCTTTACAAGCGACCGATCTAAGAGCTCAAGCCACATCAGTGAATCCTTGCATGCTAAGACTATGGCCTAATATCCACAACGGACGATTGATATACATAAAAACGACTTAATATCCCGCTTGTCTTAGTGGGACTGTCGCAGTAACACACGGAACATCGCCATGAGTCGCCGTCGTATGTCCTTTTCCTGTAATGTCTTCTACCAGACGCGCGTCGCCAGGCCCAAATACCATTTTGCTACCGTCTCCAAACCCTATCTCTAGCTGTCCGGATAAAATAATAACGAACTGTCGTCTCGGGGCTGTATGCCACTCTGATGCTCTCCCCACTGCTGCTTCGCTAAAGGTAATGTGATTAGTAGGTAATCCTTGGACCCAATCGGGCTTGTTAGAGATGTCGATCTCCTCACAATGAGTCTGTCCATCTTCACCTGTATACATTCTATAAGTACCCATACATGCCTCCATACAATATGTTAAGTAACTTAATGACCATAGTATCCAAACTGCATACTCGCTCATCCAACTGGAAAATTGTAACATCTACTGGAGCTTATAGCTAAACTCCCTTGACTCATAATCCACGTAGCTTTACTCTACTCGACGGTTATAATACTAGATGCTTGCATGCGCAAGCTAGATCAATATTAGAATTCTTACAGAACGAGAGGACTTCCATGCGATCTATTGATATCCATGCACATATAACTCCCGAAAACTGCCTAGACGCCATGGTTGCTAATACCGGCTGGCATTGCCTTAGCGCAGAGCAAATAGGAAGACGATTTAACAATTACACTCCACGTGGAATGTGGAATCCTGAGGATCGTATAAAAGACATGGATTCACTAGGGGTAGACGTTCATGTACTATCAACACATTCGTTTCTTTACGCTTATGAATGCGACGCGCAACAGGTCCTCACAATGGATAAGGAATGCAACGAGTACGTGTCCCAATTAACCAAAGACTATCCCACTAGGTTCTCTGGGCTGGCAAATTTACCGATGCAAGATGTTAGGTTGGCAGCCAAAGAACTTGAAAGGTCAGTAACTAAACTTGGACTAAAGGGCGCTATGATAGGGGATCACGTAAACGGTATAACTTACGATGATCCGATGTTCTATCCCTTATGGGAAACCGCCGAGCAGCTAGGTGCGGTTATGCTAATTCACCAAGACGGTCCGACAGTAGTAAGTCCTCGAAATAATAAATATCACCTATCGAATAGTATCGGAAACCTGGCCGATCGAGCGGTCACATTTGCTTCATTCGTATTCGGAGGTGTCATCGACAAGTTCCCTGATTTGAAAATATGTCTATGCCATGGTGGTGGCTACACATGTTATGGCATAGGCCGCATGGACAGGGGGTGGCAGGTCCGCCCAGAATCAAGGAGAAATATTTCCCAAGCGCCGAGCTCTTATTTGAATCGGTTTTATTACGATTGCCTGACCCATAGCGAATCAGATCTCAGGTACCTAATTGATACCGTTGGTGTAGATAAAGTCGTTTTCGGCACAGACTGGCCAGCAGACATGCAGATCGACTGGCCAGTGTCTTGGGTTCTGGGATTACAAAGTCTCACTTTATCAGAGAAAGAATCTATACTACACAAGAATTTAGAAACGCTGCTAAATTTATGAAGTACTGCAGCGATGCTGAGGTTGCATATTGGAACTAGAATACCATGAAATGGCCTCTGGTCTCAGATTCCCAGAAGGTCCTATAGCTCTCTCAGATGGAAGCGTCCTATTGCTTGAAATAGAACGCCAGACACTCAGTCGAGTCTTAGTAAATGGCACAATACAAGTTGTGGCTACTCTAGAAGGGGGCCCAAACGGCGCGGCAGTAGGACCAGATGGTGCAATATACATCTGCAACAATGGTGGATTCAATTGGATTGAAAGAAACAGTCGCCTTTTGCCTGGCACACAACCAGAGCATTTTGGCGGTGGAAGCATTCAACGGGTAGAGATGTCTTCTGGGAAGGTGGATACGATATATCGTGATTGTTCAGAGAATATTCTAAGAGGTCCTAACGATATCGTGTTCGCTAAAGATGGATCATTCTGGTTCACAGATCTTGGGAAGATGAGGGATAGAGACAAGGATTATGGCGGCTTGTATTTTGCCAATATAGACGGTACTCACATAGAAGAAAAGATATTTCCTATACCAGGGGGAGGAAACGGAGTAGGTTTGTCCCCCGACGGAAAATCTATATATGTCGCAGAGACCGCGAGTGGTAGGTTATTTGGTTGGGAACTACAGCAAGACGGTTCATTGCCAGATGGCCTAACAGCCGGGTTCCGCAATATTGTATATACGCCTGACGACTACATCAATTTTGACTCGCTAGCCGTGGAGGAAAACGGTAATATATGTGTCGCAACAATTGGGCCCGGACAAATCACAGTAATATCTCCAAATGGAGAGAAAAGCGAACGCATTAGCGTGGGGAATGACCCTCTAATCACCAACATATGCTTTGGTGGTCCGGACATGCGAACAGCATATATAACCCTGTCATCTACAGGACGATTAATTACATGCCAGTGGCCTAGGCCAGGGTTAAACTTGAATTTCCAAATCTAAACAATAATCAGCCCTACATATTGAGGTGTGTTATGAGATTGAATGATAAAGCAGTATTGATTAGCGGCGGAGCTCGAGGAATGGGGTCCGTTGAAGCCAAGCTGTTTTGCAGTGAGGGAGCCTCTGTAATAATAGGGGACATACTGGAAGAGGAAGGCCGCAAGATTGAGGCAGAGATAAGTGAATCTGGTGGAGTGTGTATATTTGTCAGACTAGATGTGACATCAGAGGAAGATTGGGAATCAGCCGTGAACCTGGCTGTCGAACGTTTTGGAAAACTAGATATTCTGATTAACAACGCGGGGATATTCCCAATGGAAAGCATCGAAGACACAACCGTAGAATCTTGGGACAGAGTCATGGACGTTAACGCCAAAGGTGTTTTTCTAGGCACCAAAGCCGCCATACCAGCAATGAGAACCTCAGGAGGTGGATCAATAATAAACCTGTCGTCTATAGCTGGCCTAGTTGGGAGCGCATATTCAGCTTCTTACAACGCAACAAAAGGAGCCGTTCGACTGTTAACCAAATCCACAGCAATTCAGTACGCTAAAGACGGTATACGCGCTAATTCCATTCACCCCGGTCTAATAGACACTCTAATGGCATCTGAATTGCTCTCTGACCCTGAGCTACAAATTAAGAGGCTAGCATCTACACCCATGGGCAGAACTGGTACTGCCGAGGAGATAGCATACGGTGCCTTATTCTTAGCGTCAGACGAGTCCTCATTTATGACTGGTAGCGAATTGGTTATAGATGGCGGTTTTACTGCCCAATAAACGCGAAGTGTTTGCGTAGAAAACTCGGTAAAAATTATCCCAATATACGTTATAATTTTATGCGCAAATACTCAGGTGCAAATCCTAAAATCAACTAACCCAATCGAATATAATATGCTGAAAAAAAATAAATACTTACAAAAAACAATGGAATACCTATCCGGTCTAATGAATCAGCGAGCCATGCTCTACCTAGCAATTGGTGGCGTCTCTATATGCTTGATACTAATAATACTAGGGTTCATATTCCCCCAAGGTATACCTACTGACAATCAGAATGTATCCGATGATCCTGACACAATTGTTGAGACTTACGCAGGGATCACTTCGAAGTACACTGCCAGCCAAGCCATAGATTTCGTAAAATCTGTAATCCAATCTGATAATCTAGGAAATCCTAGATGCAATACTGAACAAGGTGAGTTTGTAGCATTCTTCTCGCACAGAAAATACTGGAAAGTAGCTTTTTCTTGCCCGCCGGATGTTTCTGAAGGCGTACACGTCCGCACAGAATATACCTATGAGTTTAATGAATGGGATGAGACCGTAAAAAATACTACCCTGCAATAACATTATTTTGGACAATTAATCTGAGGAAATCTCGCATCCTTCAATTGGCCCTACTGGAAATGATTGACACTGCTGAGGTCTATCTTCATAGATCAGACACTTCTTGGTTTCAGAATCTAACATTGGACAACAGGCATCTTTATGATCCTGAAATTTCAAAAGCCAAGATTCACCGAAGGAAGTCATATTCACGGGCATACCCATATGGTCAGCCTTACGCTTAAAGGTTCGTTTTTCTTCTGCTGACAAACATAGTATCAATGGCCCCTGGCAACATTGTGCTCCACACCGCTCAATACATATGGAACTTGCCGCTTCGACCGTGAGACCGGGTTTGAGATAACTCACAACAATTCTTCGATCTCCTATATCACCACAACTATAGTTTCACCCATTCTTTGGGCTGTAGTTGATTTATCGTAAACATGCCCAAACGAGTTCTAATTAATCGAGTTACTTCATAATCACAAGCTAAAGCCATTCTGCGTAGCTGCCTGTTCCATCCTTGGTGTATCACAACCTGAATGCCATACTCAGTCTTTTGCTGCGCTCTATCTACTACAGCTAGCCCCTCTGACAATTGGATACCGCTATCAAAGGCATCCAAAAGGTCAGAAGTTACCGGTCTAGAGAAATGCATATCATACTCTTTTTCAGTGCCAAATTTTGGATGAGTAGTTTCATATATCAGCTTACCATTATTACTAAGTAGAACCAGACCTTCACTGTCATAGTCTAGCCTACCCGCAGGTTTCAGAGTCTGAAAATCCGTCGGCAAAAGGTCCATTATAGTAGGCCTGCCCTGCGGGTCTGACCGAGTAGTCACGTACAATGATGGTTTATATAGAATTATTGTCGTATCAACACGAGCATGTTTTCCCACCTTGGTCTCGTCAAATATAATTTCGGACCCGATGATATCAACAGTCTGTCCGAGTACGGCAATTTCACCATCGACAAAAACCTTACCTTCACGAATTTTACGGTCTGCCGCTCTCCTGGAAATGCCCAATTGACTGGCTAAATAAGTATTAATGCGCATCAGGATATCAGTCCAATGTCTCAGGCCGGACCGGTTCTCCAAGGGTGCTTGATATTTTAATAGCCTCTAACAAAGCAACATTGTCGATTTTCTCTGAATCAGCAAATAAATAACTTTGCTTTCCCTGTGCAGATAGAGCGAAACTTTCCACGTTAGCTGAAACAGTGTCTACCCACTGATATTCTTCCGTATCTATGCTACCGTCAGAATGACTAATTATTAACTTAGACGTACCTGGCGTGTCTGGATGACTGGAATCAACAACTTCTGCCCATGCCCGATCGCCCCATACAGTAACCCTCTGGTAATGTGGTGTCTTAAGTAGTGCAGTAATTTGGCACTTTACGCCGTTAGTGTGGTGAAGACTGGCCGATACTACGTCACCCGTAGCAAATTCTAACTTTCTATGACTTACACCGGAAAACACCAAATCCACAGGCCCAAACATCCACAACATCAGGTCAGTGAGATGGACTCCCATTCCTGTCATTCCTGCGGCAGGCGCAACTGCCGGGTCTGCCCTCCAGTTATCCGTAGACAATCCGGACAACTTGTCATGACTAAAATGACCCTCCGCATACATTATGGTTCCCAAATCGCCATTAACTACAAGTTCTCTTAATTTGGACCACGCAGGTTCGTACCTACGCTCATGGCCTACTCCTAACAACACACCTGCACGGTTACACGAAGCGACCATTCTTTCTGCATCGGCTTTCGTAAGGCATAACGGTTTCTCACAATAAACGTGTTTTCCATTTGAAGCCAAGAATTCCACTTGTGACAAGTGCAATAAATTAGGAGTACATAGTATTACACCGTCAACCTCGTGACTGAGTATAGCTGTATCCAAATCAGGTACTATATCTATATGCAGAGAAGCTGCACGTTGAGTTATTTCTGTGTCCGGATACGGGTCAACCAGAGCGGTAATCTCCACTACATTCGATTCGCAAAGGCGGGTAACCATAACTTTCCCCCACCAGCCTAGTCCCACTATACATATTTTAAATTTTCCTTTACTCATAAGCCTCAACTGAAATTTTTAACATGCTGTCAAATCTATAAGACCAGACTAACATGCCTAGCACATTACTCTGGTCTTATGTCTTTCTCATAACGGAGAGTAGGAGTGATTATTTAAGGAGGATTCACAGTTATACTGCCCACCCCCGATCCGACCTTATGTTAAAGCCTACCGCCGTCGTACAACCCAACGAAAGTGGGATCGATTTTCCTGTATATCTGCACCCTGTTTCTTTGGGAGTCAACCACAAATAGTCGATTCTCATCGTCTACTTCTATACCAATAGGCCCTCGGAAGAGCCTTTCCCTCTCTAGGCCTTGTGCTATTTCTCTCTGCAAACGCATATCAGGATTCGCATCCAATTTTGTTTCTGCCCATTTAGAAAGGGTAGCATCTCCAGTAAGCATAGTTATGAAATCACCATGCTGGTCGAAGATTTGCACTCTATCATTATCCCAGTCTGCAACGTACTGCAATCCTTCTTTATCTACCGCTATATCTGTAGGGCGGTTAAATTCGCCTTCCTTATCTCCAGTAGTACCGAGGGATGAAATGAAATTACCGGAGCTATCGAATTTTTGGATTCGGTCGTTACGCCAGTCGGCGACATAAATATCGCCTTGTGAATCAATGGTGATACCCCACGGCATATCAAACTGGCCCTCTCCGGAACCATGCTCTCCCCATTGCGCGAGCATTTTCCCATCTTTACTGTATTTCTGGATACGGTCATTACCGGTGTCGACAATGAATACATTGTCTTCTGGGTCAATTGCTAGACCTGACGGTTTATCAAACTGACCTTCCCCAGAACCATTGCTTCCCCAAGATCCAAGCCAGTCTCCATCAGACGAGAAAATAGCAACTCGGTTGAGCCATTCATCAGTGACATATAGATTTCCATTAGAATCTAAGTCTATGGCTGTTGGCCAAATAAGAGATCCATCTATATCAGATTCTCCCGGATCCATCATATCTCCACCTAGCCGACCAGCGTTTCCTATTTCGCCTATATAATCTTGGTCCCTAACGGTGCATACCGTTATACGTTTTGCATCGGCCCTATAGTCGTAGCTTCTACTTACTACGTACATTACATCGTCTGCCCCTATAGCCACGGCTACCGGGTTTTTAAACCCAGTCCCCGCTTCCTCTCCTCTACCAATCGTATGAGTATATCTAAAGGTGGCGCCATGTACTCTATATTCTGTAGTCATTATTTACCTCTACTATTGCGCATGCTGCGATCACACTATGACAAGCAACAGCTAGATTTTTGAAAATGTTTTCTGATCAATCAGGCGTTATTTGGCTATGAAATCCATCTTTTCGAAGCTACCGTTTACGATCGGTTGAGCATCCAAGCCAAACCAGTCTTCTAATATCGTTGCGTATAATCCTCTGAAATCGTTATTGAAATGCAAGTCACCATCGAGCAACTTATCTGCCTCAAGTGAAGGGTATTCTCCGTACAGTCCGCCCTTTACTTTGTCCCCAAACAAGAAAGCAGCTCCACCAGACCCATGATCGGTACCTGAACCATTATCATGAACCCTTCTACCAAATTCAGTGAATACTAGAAGAAGGACATTTTCACTAGCATTATGCTCCTTCAGATCAGCATAAAAATCACTTACCATCGTAGAAACATCTGTTATCAGGTTCGCGTGGGCCGTCATTTGAGTAGCATGAGTATCGAAACTATTGTAGGGCGCAGTGGTGTAAAGGATACGCGTCCCTAAACCAGCTAAGTGTACCTGAGCTATATTTCTCATATACTGGGAGGTAGAACTTGCACCGTACTCTACTGACGACGAATATTTACCCGGAGCAGTTGCCAATATATCGGCACCCGTCAATGCATCCATACCGTTTTGGGACAAATAATCAAACACAGGCCCCTGACCCATAGTCGGTGAGTACATCCTGGAGAAAATATTAAGAGCTTCTGAACGTTTCTCTTCCTGTTCGATACTCGTTAATACCCCATAAGTCTCAAGACTACCTACAGATGCTACTGGAACTCCCGGTGCCGCTAATGCTCTAGGTAGGCCTCTACCGAAATTAACACCAGTCAGTACATTCTCTTTATTCGGATCCAAATCTCTTATAGCACGACCTAGCCACCCTTCTTCAGCGATTTTATCGGGCTCGCATGTATGCCATATGTCCATTGATCTAAAATGCGACCTATTGGGATTCGGATACCCAACCCCTTGGACGATTGCCATATGGCCCTCATCCCACAGTGGCTTAAGTGGAGCCATATTCGGATTGAATCCCAGGTTATCGTTAATCGGTATCACCTGATCAGTCGGTATCCTAACGTTGGGTCGGTTATCGACATACAGTGGATCATTATAAGGAATCACGGTATTTAATATATCGTTGCCACCGGACAGTTGCAGAACGACCAACACCGGATCTTGATTGGTAGACGTCATAAATGTTTCTCCTGATTAATTACAGTTAATATTCCTAATTTGCTTTAGCTTTTACCATAACAACTTTATGTTAGGTAAACTGATACTCTTGTGTTGACACAATCAGCTGTAGTGTCTCACCAACTTGCTCTGCAAATTCGTCAGATCCTGTCGATATGTCACCGTTTTTCCCCGCATTTTCCAAGAGCAGTGTCCTAGTGTCATCAGTCAGGCTGTATCCACCTAACATTTCCAAACAGCCATCCAACATTTGTTCTGCCGTAATACTGCTACCCTGCTCAGCAACCCGGTTAATAATCGATCGGATACCGGGGCTGTTAATATCTCCCATTTCACCGGAGGTATAATTTACTCTTTCGACTAGAGTCCCACTATCTATCCATTCCTTACCGGTATGCCATCCTTCGACAGTTGGCGGGTTAAGAAGATCTTGCCCCATGTACCGTATCTCCAAGGCAGGATCGTAGATTTTAGGCATTGGAATCGTGAAATCCCCTCTCAGCCGTAGGGTGCTTATAACTACTTCTGTAGGGCTCTTAACTTTAGCGAATCGTGCATTTTTAAAGAAATCGGAATTAAATAACACTCTGAGCATCGCTCTAATTTCGTACCCAGATTCAAAATAAGTCTTTTCAAGCAATTCAATTGCTTCAGGATCACGAGGCTCCGTAGTCTGCCATGCAGGGACTTGCGGCTCATCTGCTACAAAAAAGTTGTAAAGGTGACGAGAGATAAACCGTGCTGTAGCAGGTTGCTTAGCAATGATTTTGACAACATCGTCGCCATTAAAATTACCACTTTCCCCTAAGAAGCTCTTGTCATCTTCGCTGTGATCGTATTGATTGTATAAGAAAGTATTATCGTAACGACCGTACGGATATCTCGGTATAGCATTTCCAATAGTCCACCCAGTGAATGCCTCAGCACACGCCTTAACATCATCTTCCGAGTAGTTCGCCTGCCCATCCATACCTACACCCATTGAGAACAATTCAAGTAATTCTCTACCCCAGTTCTCGTTGACTGCCTCTTTATGACTAAGTTGATTGTCCAAGTAATAAAGCATAGCCGGATCCTTTGACAACCCTAGAAGTAAATTCTCGAAGTTCCCGAGCCCATCTTTTCTAAAATTATTAAGCTGGACAAGTATCTGGTTCGCAGCCATACATTTGGAGTCACCCACACAGAAAATCCCGTGCCAGAATAGACACAATTTTTCCTCGAGTTGACGTGACGAGTTGACCATCCGATAGGTCCAATATGCCTGATTGGCCATGATACTATTCATGTCTCTCCAACCATGCATATATCTCTGCATAACATCCATAGTCAGATCTTTTTCATTTTCAGGGTGAAGCAACTGTTCTACAGTCTCCTCGTACCCTATAGCCGCTCTACGCTCAAGTTCTTCATAAGTTGCACCAAAACCGGCCCGCCTCATCAAGTGAGCCATTAACTGAATATCCGTTTCTGCCATGCTTGTATACTCCTTAGTGTTGTAGTGATAAATATGTAATGATAGGTAACTGGGTCCTCAGATCGACTAAACGGTGCAGGCCATATCCTGACCGCAGCACAAAGGCGATTTTATCTTACCGTGATCATTTGAACACTGCGATACCTGTACTTCTCTTCCGTCTGCCGTATTTATAACGGCATTAACCAGCGGCGTGTCGCACTTCGCGCAGGATGCGTTAACGGACATACCACATTTCGAACATTCGTACGTAGCCACAATACAACTCCTCTGATTGATATTTAGGAACTTCCTAGTTTATTGGTAAAACTATACCATCTTTTCGTGCAGGTTTGAACAGTGCCAACCAAGAACATAA
>VFFT01000036.1 GCA_009392775.1 SAR202 cluster bacterium
GCTCCTCCCATTGTGATGCGCAGGATAACCCTATTCAAATAGTCTTGTGTAGGTCTTCCTGGTCTAATGCCTAGCACAAACCCGCCATTCCGTTGTAGGCTTTCAGCTAGGTTTTGCTGGTTGAATACTACTAAAGTATAGAAAAACGTAAACATTACCACTAATAAAAATACGAGAACCCAGTACAACGCATGGGTCGGTGTGAAGAGACCTGCGAAAAAAGCACCAATGTCGCCAAGCAATCCACCGCTCGTTGCAAAGTATGTGGCAATTGTGCCGGGTAATATTACAATTGAAAACGCGAATATAAGAGGGATCATACCTGCGGAATTTATTCTTAGCGGTATGTAGCTAGCGCCACTCTGGCGATACATCCTGCCACTTCTGAAAACGCTTCTACCGTATTGTACTGGTATCCTTCTAGCGGCTTCATTGAAGAGTACAATCAGAGCGATAATGAGTACTCCTATGATTACAAAAAACCCTATACCAAGTATGTTATCGTTACTTAAGAACCCTTGGGTAATTAACCCTGGGAACGATACTACTATTCCTGAGAATATTATTAGGGATATTCCATTACCAATGCCTCGTTCAGTGATCAGTTCTCCGAGCCATACAAGGAACATTGTTCCGGCTGTCATGGAGAGTATTGCTGCCATGGTTGGCAATATGTTAGCCCCGCTAAGACCAACGTTTGCTAATACGTTGCTTTGCTGAAGCAATACGAGCTGTCCGAATGCTTGAGCGAGAGCTATTGGAACTGTCAGCCAGTGAACTAGCCGGTTTATTTTTACTCTTCCTCCATCCCCTTCACGTGACATCTGTTGAAGTTGAGGGATAACCGGAGTTAGAAGTTGTACTACGATCGAGGCAGTGATATAAGGGAAGACTCCAAGCGCGACTATGCTCATACGACTTAGCGCGCCGCCACTGAACAGATCAAGAAATCCCAGTAGTTGATTGTTGTTAAACAGATTGTCCAGTTGGGCTTGATTGATTCCTGGAATAGGTATGTGGGCTACTAGCCTGTATAAAGCCAGCATACCTAGCGTGAACAATATCTTTGACCGCAAATCTGGAAGTTTGAATGCGTCTATCCCAGCCTGAATCAGCCTAGGCCATCTACCACCCTGAGTTTCTGAGGCTATCAAATCTAATTAGTCTCCTCAGCAGTTCCTCCAGCTTGCTCAATTCTTTCCCTAGCTACCTTGGTAAACTTATGGGCTGAAATTGTTACTGCTTTTGAGATATGTCCTGTAGCTACGACTTTTATCATTTTGTTGGGGCCTTTTATATGCCCACCTTCTCTAAGTACGTCGCTATTTATTGTTGATCCTGGTTCATATTTTTCCAGAGTATCGAGGGTCACTAGTGTGTACTGATCTTTGAATATATTAGTGAAACCGCGTTTCATTGGTAGACCTTTGATCATACGGTTTTGCCCACCTTCAAAGCCCCTTTTTACACCTTTGCCGGATCGTGATTTCTGACCTTTCAATCCTCTCCCAGCGTATGTACCTTGACCGGCGGCGTTACCTCTACCTATCCGCTGCTTTGACCTTCGCGCTCCTTTTACGGAACCTATTAAATCTTCTCTCATATATTGATGACTCTCGGGATATAATTTTAAGGATTAACTTCTGCTTCAGCAGGGGCTACAGGTGTTTCAGCTGATTCTACAGATGCTTTCCTGGTTCTTCTTCTGGCAGGTTTTTTAGCTTCTTCTATCTCTTCGACTTGCAGTAGATGCTGAACCTTGTTTACCATTCCACGTATAGTAGGAGTGTCTCCAAGCAACACAGTGTGATTCAAACGTTTAAGGCCGAGGGAGTCTATTACCCTACGTTGGCCTTTAGGTCTGCCTATACAACTTTTGGTCCATGTTATCTTTAATTGACCCATTACGCTTATCCTATAGTGATTTGGTTTATTGTGAATCTGACTTTGCGCTGTCAGTTGCGCCGCGATTTCCGAGTCTCCTGGCAATCTCTTGTTGTGGGTCTCTGAGTTGCCTTAATGCTTCCAGTGTCGCAGCTACTATGTTTATTGGATTTCGAGAACCAAGTGACTTGCCTACTACGTCTCTAACACCACCTAGTTCTAAAATTGCGCGCATGGCCCCTGCTGCAATTATCCCTGTTCCTACCGGAGCAGGTTTTATTATTACTATTGATGCTCCAACCTTTACTGTTATCTCATGAGGAATCGAGCTACCTTTTAGAGGGATTGTAATCATTTCTCGTCGAGCGACCGCGTTCCCTTTTCGGACTGCATCTGGTATGGCTATGGCCTTTCCCATTCCTGCGCCCACGTTGCCCTCTCCGTCCCCGATTACTACCAAGGCGTTAAATCGAAGTCTTCGACCGCCTTTTACTACTTTTGCAATACGTCTTGTATAAACAACCCGTTCGGTGATGTTTGAACCTTCGTCACCGTATGTGTTAGGCCTTGTTCTAGTTTGTGGTGATACCATTTAGAAAGTCAGTCCTCCTTCCCGTGCCCCATCAGCTAAGGCTTTAACTCTGCCGTGGTATTTGTACCCACCTCGATCAAAAACCACTTTGCTGACTCCGTTAGACACAGCTCGTTCCGCTATAAGTTTTCCAACTTGATTAGCACTATTTGTTTTGCCTGTCGATTTAGCGCCTGAAATAGCCGATTCACGGCTTGAGGCTGACGCTAGTGTATGCCCTTGAGAATCGTCAATAACCTGCGCGTATATGGACTTTAGACTTCTAAATACGCATAGTCTCGGTTGTTCTGGCGACCCTTCTACCTTTTTCCGTACCCTAGCGTGCCGGACATTTCTTAAACGTTGTGAATTTTTATCTTTAGGCATCTAGTAATTCCCTTGTTTTCTAAATTATCTAAGCTGTTCTTGCAGCGGCTTTACCAGGCTTATATCGAAGGATTTCATCTGAGTACCTTATACCCTTCTCTTTATATGCATTAGGTCGTCGTACTTTCCTTATCAAAGCTGCCTGTTGGCCTACTTTCTGCTTATCGATTCCTCGTACGAATATGCGGTTTGTACCTTCTACTTCTAGCGTGACACCTTCTAGTGGTTGTATGTCTACGGTATGGCTATATCCTACACTCAATGTAATTCCTGACCCTTCTTGTTGAACACGATATCCTACACCCATGAGATCAAGAGTCTTAGTGTATCCTTCTGTGACTCCAATTATGGCGTTTGATATAAGGCTGCGTGTGAGACCGTGCAGTGCATGGTGGAATTTGCGATCAGATAATCTTTCTACGATTATCTCATTATCATCAGATACGCTTACTTTAACCTCAGGATGATATGTTTGAGTAAGACTACCTTTCGGACCTTTTACAGTAACGCCGTTTGCCAGGATATCTATTTCGACTCCAGCAGGAACTGGTATTGGTCTACGGCCAACTCGCGATAGTGGTTTTTCGGTTAATTCTTCTCTACCATACATAACAGAGTAATTCTCCTCCGACGCCAGATCTCCACGCCTGTCTGCCTGTGATTACTCCTTGCGACGAAGATATTATAGCGGTACCAATTCCACCATAAACGCGTGGAATTTCTCCTTTGCCTACATAAACCCTTAACCCGGGTTTACTTACTCTTTTCAGGCCTCTGATGGCCGATTCATCGCCTTGTACATATGACAGATGGATTCTTAGATTGGCGAACTTCTGTCCTCTAGGGATATCAAAATCCCTGATGTAATTATTTTCCTTTAGTATTTGAGCAATCGCTAGCTTAAGTTTTGAATGCGGTACTAAAACCGATGTGTGTCGCGCCTGTATGCCATTGCGTATGCGCGTTAACATGTCTGCTACTGGATCGGTGACTGGCATTTGAATGTACTCCTGTTTTTCTCTGCTATTAGGCTATTACCAACTTGCTTTTCTGACTCCGGGGAGTTCTCCATTTAGAGCTAGTTCACGGAAGCAGATGCGACATATTCCCGCATACCTTATATATGCGCGAGGTCGTCCGCATCTATGGCACCGATTATATTTACGAGTTTTGTATTTTGGCTCTCTTAGCCATTTTTGGATCATAGATGTTTTAGCCACTATTACTCCTCAGCTCTGCTTTATAAATGGCATTCCAAACAGTTCCAACAACCTGATTGCTTCTGAATCATTCATTGCTGTCGTAGCCATAGTTACTTGCAATCCACGTATTCTATCTATGTCGTTATAGTCGATCTCTGGGAATATCAATTGTTCTCGTATACCTAGTGAGAAATTCCCTCTTCCATCAAATCCCCGTCGCGGTAAACCTCTGAAGTCCCTTATTCTTGGAAGAGCTGTATTGATCAGCCGATCTAGGAAGTGATACATGCGATCACCTCTTAGGGTAACGGTGGTACCGATTGGATTTCCCTCACGAAGTTTAAAATTCGCAATGGATTTACGGGCTCTAGTACTTACGGGCTTTTGGCCGCTAATAACTGTTAAATCTCTGGTTGCAGCTTCCATGGCCCTACCATTGGTCAATGCTTCCCCTAGTCCTATGTTTAGTACTATTTTCTGGATCCTAGGTACGCGCATAGTATTACCGTAATTAAATTCAGTCATCATGGTGGAAGTTATTTCGTTACGGTACATATCCAGCAATCTGGGGTGAGGTTTGGTTGTAGCGGATGCAGATGACTTGGCTGTTGCTCTAGCGGTTCTGCGCCTTCTTTTTGGAGCCTCAACTTCACTCGATTGCTCTTGTTCTTCTTCGCTATCAGTTTGTTCCTGTGTCTGATCTTGTTCTGGATCGCTAGGAGACGTCATCTATAATTTCCTCACATTTTGGGCAGCTTCTAACGCGCTTGCCGGTATCTAGTGTTGTCGTTTTTGGCCTAATCGGAGTGTTACATTTATTGCATATCAATAGGACATTGGATATATGTATTGAAGATTCCTGTTGGACTCGCCCTGATTGTTGAATGCCAGGCCTAGCTTTCAGGTGGCGTGTGACCACGTTTACTCCTGATACTATTATCCGATTCTTTTCTGTTAGGTTGTGTTCTACTCTGCCTGTTTTACCCTTGTCTTTTCCGCTTATTACCAGTACATTATCCCCTCGCCGTATGCTCATTAGACCACCTCCGGCGCTAGGGATACAATTCGCATGAATCCTTTGTCCCGTAGTTCACGGGCTACTGGTCCGAATATCCTGGTACCCCGTGGCATTAAATTGTCTTGGATTATTACTGCCGCGTTATCATCAAATTTGATGTAAGTTCCGTCTGGTCGTTTCAGGCCTTGTGCTTGACGTACTACGACTGCCTTCACTATAGATCCCTTTCGTATAGGTGAGTTAGGCGCAGCTTCTCTAACGTTACAGACTATTATGTCCCCAACTTTAGCGTATTTTCGGCGGCTGGCCCCAGGTATATTGATTAACCGTATGCGCCTAGCTCCACTGTTGTCAGCAACATGAAGTCGTGTGTAAGTTTGTATCATTCGGATGCTTCCTCTTCATTATCAATTGCCGAAACCTCGTCTAGGTCTTGTTCGGGCTCCGAGTTTGAAGCTGACATGGGTGTCTGCGCAAGTGCTTCACCCGTCATCATAGGGGTAATTTCTCTTTCTAACTCTATTGCCTGTACTTCTGCTATTTGTCTTCTTTGAAGGATTTCTAATAGTCTCCAGTGTTTCGTCTTTGATATGGGACGGGTTTCTTGAATCTTGACTAGGTCCCCGACCCTACATTGTTGATCGGGGTCATGCAAGTATAGCTTAGTTACTCGTCTCATCTGTTTACGATATATAGGATGACGTATTTTCCATACCAGCTCTACTACAGCTGTTTTGTCCATTGTCGTACTGACTACTTCCCCAGTACGAACTTTTCTCATTTGTTTTGCCATATTAGTCTTGTGATACTCCTCTTTCTTTCATGATAGTTAGTATCCTGGCAATGGTCCGACGAGTCTTCCTGACTTGATTAGTATCCACCAACTGGTTAGTCGCTGTCTGAAATCGTAGACCCATTAATTCTTTGTGAAGCCCCTCAAGTTCTTCTTGAAGTTGCTGGTCGTTTAATTCTCTAAGTTCTCTTACTTGCATTTTGTCTTAGTTATCCCTCAGATTTTCCTGTTAATTCTCTGATACGATCTCTGCGGACAGTTTTGGTAGGGATTGGTAGCTTATACGAAGCTAGTTTAAGGGCCCTCATAGCTTGTTCTTCAGATACGCCGCCAACCTCAAACAATATTTTTCCTGGACGTACAACTGCTGCCCAATATTCGTTAGCTGCTTTTCCACCACCCATTCTAACTTCAGCAGGTTTCTTGCTAACTGGTTTATCAGGAAATACCCTTATCCATACTTGCCCTCCGCGCTGAAGGGATCGGGTTATGGCAACACGAGCTGACTCGATTTGGCGTGCTGTTATCCAGTCGGCCTCTAAAGCCTTTAGCCCGTATTCACCAAAGCTAACGCTACTACCAGTTGTGGCAGTACCTTTGCGTTTTCCTCGAAATGCTTTTCTATATTTGGTTCGTTTTGGCTGTAGCATCTTTTTGTATGCACTATCCTTTTCTAATCGGTTTCTTCGGTGGCGAGGTCCTCATCTATTATGATGGTATCTTCTTCGCCGGTGTCTACACGGACTTCTATTGTGTCTAATTCTTCCTCTTCAAGGGCTTCTGGGGTTGCCGGCAGTATTTCCCCTTTGTATACCCAGACTTTTATTCCAATTCGCCCCATTGAAGTGTGGGCTTCTGCTAATGCGTAGTCTATATCGGCTCTGAGTGTATGTAGTGGGACCTGCCCCATCATTAATTTTTCTACTCTAGCGATCTCGGCTCCAGAGATCCTACCTTTAGTAATGACTTTTATTCCTTGGGCGCCAGCTTGCATGGCTCTCTGAGCAGCTTGCCTCATTGCACGCCTGTATGCGACTCTACGTTGGAGTTGATCAGCTATGTTGCGACCTATCAAAAAGGGATCTAACTCCGGTTGTTCTATTTCTATGATATTTAGTTGTATCCTTCGTTCAGTTATTGATTCCAGTTTTCCTCTAAGCTGTTTTACTCTATCTCCATCTCTTCCAATCAGTATTCCTGGGCGAGCTGAATGGATATTAATGACACTATCTTGTGCGCCTCGATCTATTTCTACTTTGGCAATGCCTGCATCGGAGAACCCCTTATACTCATTGTATATAGTTTTTCTGAGTCGTAAATCCTCTGTGACTAGCTTGCTATAGGAGCTTGCATTGTTAGCATACCAATGCGTTTTCCAATCTTTAATGATCCCTAGTCTAAAACCATACGGGTGCGTCTTGTGACCCATAAAATTAGTTCTCCTCTTCTTGAGTGTCTACGACCACAGTTATATGACTTGAGCGCTTGGTTATCCGACCGATTCTGCCACGTGCACGGGGCCTGAATCTCTTTAAGGGCTTCGCTTGATCTGCGCTGATTCTGACTATTCTTAGCGAATCTCTGTTTAACATGAGGTTGTTTTCCGCATTAGCTGCAGCTGACTGTACCACCTTGGATACAACTTTTGCCCAAGGAGAACTTAAGAGGCTTAAAGTGTCGACAGCTTGGTCTACGTTTTGGCCTCTAACCGAGTCTAGGATAGGCTTCAACCTTTTTGGAGAAGCTCCAATTTGTTTTGCTACTGCTTGCACTGCTGGCATGTCGTTAAACTACCTCATTACCCTAGTGGTTCGTTCTGATCTTGCTACATGTCCCCTGTAAGTTCTTGTAGGAGCAAATTCTCCCAATCTATGACCAACCATGTTTTCGGTTATGAATATGGGGATATGCCTCCTGCCGTCATGAACGCCGATTGTTAGCCCAAGCATTTCAGGCATGATCATGGACGCACGAGACCAAGTTCTTATAACCGTCTGCTCTCCGGATTCTTGTACAGCAGCTACTTTCTTCATTAGTTTTGCTTCTACAAATGGACCCTTTTTGATGGACCTTGACATGTTTGACTACCGCCTTCTTCTCGCTCTTGTAATGAACTTACTGGAGCCTTTCTTCTTATTACGTGTCTTGTAACCAAGGGTTGGCTTTCCTGTAGGCGATTTTGGTCCAGGCATGCCAATGGGAGACCTTCCTTCACCGCCACCGTGAGGATGATCAACTGGGTTTTTGGCTACTCCGCGCACTTTTGGCCTACGTCCTAGGTGACGACTCCGTCCGGCTTTTCCAAGACTTTCATTTTTGTGGTCTGGGTTAGACAGTTGACCGATTGTCGCCCTACAGTTCAATAGGACTCGTCGCATCTCGCCAGAGGGAAGGCGTATAAGGACGTATTCTCCCTCCCTTGATAATACTTGTGCAGACGATCCCGCACTCCTAGCCATCTGACCGCCTCTTTCTGGAGTTAATTCTATATTGTGTACTACTGTACCTGTTGGTATGTTTCTGAGTTTGAGTGCGTTCCCGGGTTTTATCTCGGATTCTGGGCCAGATGTTATAAATGACCCTACTTCCAGTCCTATCGGCGCTAGTATGTAACTTTTCTCTCCATCCACATAGTATATTAGAGCTATTCGTGTGCTCCGATTAGGATCATATTCTATTGCCACGACCCTTCCTGGAACGCCCTCTTTGCGTCGTTTAAAGTCGATGACCCTGTACATTCTCCGTGCACCGCCACCCCTGCTACGGGTGGTGATTTTTCCACGGTTGTTACGTCCTCCGGTTTTTGATAGAGGTGTCAGCAGCGATTTTTCAGGGCGCTTTTTTGTTATCTCTTCAAATGAAGGACGAACCGCGTTTCTTGTACCTGGTGTTATTGGGCGTAAATTCTTCAATGGCATATTTCTTATCTCTTTATAGCCCGTCTACTATGGTGATGCGATCTCCTGCTTTGAGTGTCACCACGGCCTTTTTCTTATCGGGCATTTTCTTTATTCTACTGCCGTAACGTTTCCGCTTGCCATGAAGTTTGGTTATATTTACATCAGTGACTGTAACGTTGAAATTCTTTTCAACTGCCTCTTTAACCTGAACTTTGTTGGCAGACATCGCTATCTGAAATGTATATTGCCCTGACTCTTGCAGCAGGGTGCTTTTTTCTGTGATGGTTGGTTTCAATAATACTTGGTGAATGTTCATTATTCTGCCTCAGTCGGCTTTGTGGTGGTTCTACGCCGTCTTGGGCGAGGCGTCTCTTCTTCTCCAGTTTGTTCTACGGTTTCACTGGCTAAGTCCACCGGATTCTGACCGTTCTCTAGTCTTCTCCCTCCGCGAGTTGGAACAGCGTCCCATATTATGGCTGCTTGCTCTGCCGCACTTTGGGTTATGAGTACGGTTTGCCTACGCAATAAATCGTTTGCGTTCAGTTGATTTATTGGGAGTGTCCATATTTTATCAATGTTGTGCGCTGCTTGGATTAGATCTTTGTTTGGCTCGGGCGTTATCACTAAAGCAGACCCAGTGATTCCGAGGTTTTTCAATATCTGTACCATGGATTTTGTTTTACCGTCTACGATGTCAAAATTATCTATGCATATTAGAGACCCTGATCGAACTTTCTCTGACAATACGCATCGCACGGCCTGCCTGCGCATTCTTGTAGGAATACTCTTACGATAGCTACGAGGGTGTGGCCCGAAAGCTATCCCTCCGTGCCTCCATTGAGGGGATCTGATACTTCCTTGACGTGCCCTACCAGTGTGTTTTTGTATCCATGGTTTTCTGCCACCACCGGATACTTGCGCACGGGTCTTAGTGCTATGAGTGCCTTGCCGTTTGTTACCTTGATAGATAACCATAGCCTGGTGAACTAATGAGCGATTCATAGCTGCATCAAAGACTGTATCTGATACGGTGACTTCTCCGACGTTGTCACCATTAGAATTTACAACTGTTAACTTCATCTAATTTAGGTCTCCTAGTTACTACTCTTAGCAGTTTTTCCGGTTTTACGAATTGTAACTAGACCGTTAGGGGAACCGGGTACTGCTCCCTTTAGCCATAGCAAATTGCGTTCTGTGTCTATTTTCACTACACGGAGACTTTTCACAGTAGTGCGCTCTGCGCCCATGTGGCCTGACATTTTTTGGCCCTTGTACACTCTTCCTGGAGTTGTACCGCCTCCAATAGAACCGGGAGCTCTAGCTCGATCTGACTGTCCGTGTGTTCGTGGTCCACCACCGAAGCCATGACGCTTCATGGTTCCTGCAAATCCTTTACCTTTCGAGGTTCCAATTACATCTACAAGTTCGTCGACAGCAAATATGTCGACTGTTATCTCGTCGCCAACTGAGTGTTCTTCACTATCATCAGCACGAACTTCCTTTATATGTTTGACTGATAGGCCTTTTAAATGGCCAGTTATGGCTTTGTTCAGATGTTTTGCTTTGCCAAATCCAATCTGAACTGCATTATATCCATCGGTATCTGTTGTCTTAATTTGAGTGACAGTGCATGGCCCTGCTTCGATGACAGTGACCGGCATTACGTTACCGCTCTCATCGAATATATGTGTCATGCCTATCTTCTTGCCTAAGAAAGCTCGAAGCATCGCCTTATCCTAATTAGATTAAAGTTTGATGGAGATATCGACCCCTGCAGGGAGGTTTAATCTCGTTAGTGAATCTATTGTTTTTGAAGTCGGTTCAAGGATGTCAATCAACCTCTTATGAGTCCTGATCTCAAAATGTTCGCGGGAATCTTTGTCGACATGGGGTCCGCGAATGACACAGAACCTACGAATGTGAGTTGGTAATGGCACAGGACCTGCTATTCTCGCCCCAGTTCTTTCAGCAGTCTCGACTATCTGCTCGCTGGAAGTGTCTAGCATCTTGTGATCAAATGCTTTTAGTATTATTCGTACTTTTTGACGTGTAACCATTTATTATGAATCCCGATTATATCTAATATATATGTTATCGCCCTACTACATCCTTGAGGGCGCCTGCCGGAACAGGTTGGTAGTCTTTGAACTGCATAGTGTAGTTTGCTCGGCCACTCGAAAGTGATCTTAGACTCGTGGTGTAGGAGAACGTCTCTCCTAGTGGTATTGTTACCTTTACAGTTTGCAGGTCATCCTGAGCTTCGATACTACGTATCTGTGCTCTTCTTGTGCCAAAGTCCCCCAGTATATCGCTGAGGAATTCTCCTGGAGTCACTACTTCCATTTCGGCTATAGGCTCCATGAGCACTGGTTTTCCTTTTGGGGCTCCCTCGCGTATTGCTAGCATGCCGGCATTTCGGAACGCCATCTCCGAGGAATCCACAGGGTGGAAACTCCCGTCAACCAAGGTTATTTTTAAATCTACAAGAGGATACCCTGATAACGGACCATTGTCTAGTGCTTGACGTACGCCCGATTCAACGGGGTTTATATACTCTCGCGGGATAGCGCCGCCTGTTATCTTATTCTCAAAAGTGATTCCTGCGCCCTGTTCTTGAGGTTCTATCTCCAGCCAAACATGTCCGAATTGGCCGTGCCCACCACTCTGCCGCACGAACCTGCCTTCTACACGTATAGGCTGAGTCAGAGTTTCTCTGTAGGATACTTTGGGGTTGCCAACCTGGGCATCTACGTTAAATTCTCGCCTCATCCTATCTACTAGTATTTCTAGATGTAGCTCTCCCATGCCAGACATAACAGTTTGACCAGTTTCTTCGTTAAAGTTAA
Organism: SAR202 cluster bacterium; assembly: GCA_009392775.1. Next base: position 11,602 of record VFFT01000036.1, read on the forward strand.
CTAGGAAAGTAGGATCTTCGTCTGATAATTTTCTCAGGGCGTCGGAGAGTTTGTCTTGGTCTGCTCGAGTGGCTGGTTCTATCGCGACCGATATAACCGGCTGAGGAAATTGCGGGGGCTCCAATATTAGAGGCTGTTCTTCAGTACAGATGGAATCACCTGTGAAAGTGTCTTTTAGACCTACAGCTGCGCATATATTGCCGGCTGATACGTCCTCTAGTTCTTCCCTATGATTAGCGTGCATGTGAAGCAGTCTCCCCATGCGTTCTCGTTTACCCTTACTGACATTCGTAACAGATTGTCCGGCTTTGACTTTTCCAGAATACACTCTAATGAAAACTACTCTTCCAACGAATGGATCTGTCATTACCTTAAATGCTAGAGCCGATAGAGGTTGTTCTTCATCAGGGTATCTTAATTCGATTTCTTCTGTTTTTGGGTCTGTCCCTTCAACGGGTGGGACATCTAATGGCGATGGTAGGTATTCTAATATCGCGTCCAGTAATGGCTGTATGCCTTTGCCTCGAAGGGCAGTCCCACACAGTACAGGGACGACTTGCTGTTGTATGGTAGCCTCGCGGAGGGCACTTTTCAGGTCGCTTGCTTCGATTTCTTCGCCTTCCAGATAGCGAATCATAAGATTTTCATCAGTTTCCACGATTTTCTCTATCATGGTCTGTCGATATTGTTCATATTCGTCGGCGTAGTTGTCAGGAACGGGCCCAATCTCTGGGTGGTCAAAACCTGAATCATTACCAATGGTTGTAGGGGTAGTGTATGTGTAAGCTTGTCCTTCTATCAGGTCAATAATGCCCTGGAATTTGTCTTCTGAGCCCATTGGTAGCTGTATAGGCACTGGATTAGCCTTTAGCCGGCTTTTCATGGTGTCCATTGCTCTGTCGTAACTTGCCCCAACTCTGTCCATTTTATTGACAAAGGCAAGCCGCGGAACATGGTATGTATCTGCTTGGCGCCATACTGTTTCAGATTGAGGTTGTACTCCAGCTACGGCGTCTAATACTATGATCCCACCGTCTAGTACCCTCAGGCTGCGTTCTACTTCTGCGGTGAAGTCCACGTGGCCAGGGGTGTCTATGATATTGATCCTATTATCATTCCAATAAGTGGTAGTGGCTGCGGAAGTGATAGTTATGCCACGCTCTTTCTCTTGTGGCATCCAGTCCATAGCAGTGGTACCTTCATCAACTCCGCCGACTTTGCGAATTCTGCCTGTGAGATAAAGAGTTCTCTCGGTTACTGTGGTTTTGCCTGCGTCAATGTGCGCGATAAATCCAATATTTCTGATTTTGTCTATGGGAAAATTATTATCCACGGTCTGTATTTGCAACCTCTTGGTCTATAATTTGGTATCCAGTGATCTATCGACGGTAGTTAACGAATGCCCGGTTAGCCTCCGCCATTCTATGAAGCTCTTCTTTTCTTCTTACGGCAGATCCTTCTCCGCGTGAGGCTGCTAGCAGTTCGTTTGCCAATCTTCTCCCCATTGAACTGCCCTTGGTGCCCCTGGCCCCTCTTATGATTGCTCTCATAGCGAGTGCTTCGCTAC
>VFFT01000037.1 GCA_009392775.1 SAR202 cluster bacterium
ACTATCCCAGGAATATTCTCAAAAATGGGGAGTTACATTGGTACTAAAAGGCGCATTGACGGTGACAAGCACAGCGACCGGAAATAGTTACATTTCACCTTTTACTAACTCCAGCTTAGCGACGGCAGGCACAGGAGACGTACTCACTGGGATAATCGCTGGATTGATGGCACAGGGAATAGAATCTTATCAGGCCGCTTTATGTGGTGTTTACACTCACGGGTACGCAGGTGAACTGGGAAGTAAATATTTTGGAACATCCGGAATGATCGCTTCCGATCTCATTACATATATACCAGATGCAATGCGGCATATTCGACTAGATATTCGAGACGAGGCTGACTCTGGCACACTCTATGATTTACAATAAACCGATACTACTAATTAGATTGAAAATCATCAACGCCTTTCCAATGGTAATACGATAGATGATTTCATAGTATGGAGCCAACCTTTGCCATTCAACGATTTGATAAATACATTGAGAGATGGTGACGGACAAATCTCTACAGACAACCTCTCTGATCTATCTGACTTAACAAGATCTGAGATCACAGAGTTTGTTGAATTATGGAATAACTTCTCTGAAGATTATCAACAATGGCTGATTTCTACACTGGTAGAAATGACAGAGGAAAGTAGTGAACTCGATTTTTCTTCCATATTTAAAATTGGTCTCAAATCAGAATACGATTTTGTCGTATCTAAATGCATTGACGGGCTATGGGAATATGAAGATCGGTCCGTGATACCCGACTTTATAGCAGTTTTGTCATCTGACAATCTATCTGACACTAGGGCTACCTGCGCTGCTGCCTTAGGCAAATTCGGTCCCTTATTACATGACAAGAAAATACTAAAGACAGATGCCGATTTGGTTTACGAAAACCTCATGTCAAAATTATCAGACGAATCCGAAAATCTCGACGTCCGGCGCAGATGCCTAGAATCCATAGCAGAGTTTAATAGTGAGGATGATGAAGAGATAGAAGAATACATAAAATGGGCCTATTCGAGTGGTGATACAGATTTAAAAGCGAGTTCGATATATGCCATGGGTAGAAGTGGAGAGACAGTATGGTTGCCTATTTTACTTATAGAACTTAAGAGTGTTGATCCTTCAATCAGATACGAATCTGCAATCGCCTGCGGCATTTTAGGTGAAGACGATGTAGTCCCACATTTAGAAGAATTACTCCAAGACGATGACAACCAAGTTCAAGTAGCAGCCTGTGCCTCCTTGGGGAACATCGGAGGTATGCTGTCAAGACAGATACTAACCAAGTTCCTTGAGACCTGCGACCCTGAATTGGAACAAATTGCAGGTTTAGCCCTAGAAAATACCGAATTCCTCGAGGACCCGATGGCATTTTAAAACATTCTCATATCACTGATATAAAACACCACTATCTGTAATGGGTAATACAAGAGTCACCCAAATCCGTTAAACGCTTAGTTGGAAATATATTGGTAGCATCTATCAAACAATACGTTGAAATCTTTAGGTTATGTCCGGTAGCCCATCTGGCTACTGCTGATCAAGATGCTATTCCCCATGTTATACCAGTATGCTGTGTCTCAGACGGAAATGCCATTTTCTCTGTACTTGATCAAAAACCTAAAACGGTTAAGCTTACTAATTTAAAGAGAGTCAAGAATATACTATGCAACCCCAAAGTCTCCCTCGTTATAGATCACTACGATAATGACTGGCAAAAACTCTGGTATTTACTTGTCATGGGTAATGCAAGCGTCATAGAGACAGGCCCAACACATTCAAAAGCGATCGATTTACTACACATCAAATATCCCCAATACAATAATATGGACATAGATAACAACCCCATTATTGAAATTAATCCAACACGAATTGTTTCTTGGGGCATTCCATAGCGTTATTCTTCAAGAATCCATGTCCTAATAACAAAGACTATGTATAATAGTCGAAATCAATGGTCACAAGGTCAACGTTAGTTGCAAGGTTTGAAAATCCATCAAATATAAGGAGTTTAGTCATGGATGGAGTTACCGCCATAGCCAACGTCCTCAAACTTGAAGGAGTCGAGTGGATCGGATGCATGCCTTCAAACCCACTGATAGAAGCTGCTGCAATAGCGGGAATACGGCCTATAGTTGTTAGGCAAGAAAGAACTGGTATCCATATGGCCGATGGTTTCTCAAGAATAAATAACGGCAAGAAAACTGGAATATTTTTGATGCAAGCGGGACCTGGTGCCGAAAACGCTTTTGGCGGGGTCGCTCAAGCATATGCAGACTCAGTTCCTATACTACTCCTTCCAGCTGGCGCATCGCGGAGAAGAAGTAACACTGACCCTGTTTTCAGCCCAACAATAAGCTACCAGAGTATTACCAAATGGGCTGCCCAAATAAACTTTGCTGACCGGGTCCCAGAACTAATGAGACGTGCCTATACCCATCTAAGATCTGGTAAACCGGGACCAGTATTACTAGAGATACCGGGGGATCTACACACAGAAGAGATAGGTGAAGAAGACTTCGACTATGAACCTCCAATGATACTGCGGACTGCTGGAGATCCTGAATCTGTTAATAAAGCGGTAGATGCCCTATTATCAGCCAAACGACCAGTCATTTTCGCGGGACAGGGCGTGCTTTATTCGGATGCTACCCAGGAATTATTGACCATAGCAGAACACCTGCAAATACCCGTGATAACTACACTAGAAGGTAAAAGTGCATTTCCTGAAAATCATCCATTATCACTAGGTATCGGAGGATCCAGCACCACAGAAGCAGTACACGAATTTCTGAATGCTTCTGATCTAGTTTTTGGAATCGGTGCAAGTTTTACGAAAAGTAATTACACAGTCCCTATACCACCTGGGAAAACTATAATACACGCGACTAACTCAGATAGTGATATAAACAAAGACTATAAGAGCCAACATCCCATAGTTGGCGACGCTAAATTAGTTCTAAACCAATTCATGGAAGGTATAAGAAACAGCAGCGATAATGCACCACGCACCCCTGATACAGAACTTACCACTAAAATACAGCAGCATAAACAACACTGGCTTGATCAATGGATGCCACGTTTAACCTCTGACGAAATACCAATAAATCCTTATCGGGTTATTTGGGACATAATGAAAGCGGTGGATCTTGATAACACGATAGTTACCCATGAATCGGGTAGTTCTAGAGAACAGGTAACTCCATTCTGGGAAGCAAGGGCACCACGAAGTTTCATAGGATGGGGGAAATCCACTCAGCTAGGCTACAGCCTCGGATTAGCTTTCGGAGCGAAGCTAGCCTCACCGGATAAGCAAGTAATCAACTTTATGGGTGACGCAGCTTTTGGAATGGTAGGACTAGACGTAGAGACTGCGGTCAGGGAAGGAATACCTATCACAACTATAGTAATGAACAATTACACTATGGGTATTTATGCAAACAGTCGTATGCCCACTGCCATCGAACGTTACAATACCAAGAGTCTCTCAGGAGAGTTTTCAGAGGTAGCCAAAGCTCTCGGAGCATACAGTGAAAAAATCACTGACCCATCAGAAATAATCCCTGCAATGCAGCGGGCTCGTGCGGCTAACGAATCGGGGAAATATGCCTTATTAGAATTTATCACTGTTGAAGATGGGACCTTCTCCAAATACTAAATAGTAGTGTCTCGGCGACTTGAATGGATATGAGTCACCACACCAACATAAAAATTTACACAAGGGGTACGTAATGTCTTATTTTAAAGACGCCGCCAGCAGAGAATCTAAAGAACTAATCGAAGGAGCAAGAACCCAAACGTTCTGGGGCGATAATATGCTGCTTTCTCTTGTAAGCATCGACGCAAATTCAGAAGTGCCAAATCACACCCATCCCCACGAACAAGCTGGAATAGTTGTGGAAGGGGAATTAGAAATGGGAATAGGGGGTGAAGTGAAGATATTGAAGCCAGGTGACATGTACATCATCCCAGGCAACATCGAACACTATGCAAAATGTGGGAACGCCCCGGCCAAGGCACTAGACGTATTCAGTCCCGTAAGAGAAGAATTCCAATACTAGGGGCTACCAGCCAATTGCGCATCCGTCTTTGCGAGGTTCTGACCCACCACTCAATACACCAGAATGAGGGTCTCGCATTATCACTTGCCCGCCACCCATACCGACCCTGGTATATCCATCAGCAAATCTAATATCATGCCCACGATTTTGCAGATCGTTAATCACAGTTGGAGATAACCCCTCTTCC
>VFFT01000038.1 GCA_009392775.1 SAR202 cluster bacterium
TCATCGTTTAGGGCGTGGACTACCAGGGTATCTAATCCTGTTTGCTCCCCACGCTCTCGCGCCTCAGCGTCAGGTACAGCCCAGAAAGCCGCCTTCGCCACTGGTGTTCCTCTCGATATCTACGCATTTCACCGCTACACCGAGAATTCCGCTTTCCTCTGCTGCCCTCTAGCTAGATAGTTTCCCTTGACCTCTCCCAGTTAAGCCAGGAGCTTTCACAAGAGACTTACCAAGCCGCCTACGCGCACTTTACGCCCAGTAATTCCGGGTAACGCTCGCTCCCTACGTATTACCGCGGCTGCTGGCACGTAGTTAGCCGGAGCTTATTCCCAAGGTACCGTCCTTCCTCTTCCCTTGGAAAAGGGGTTTACAGCCCAAAGGCCTTCATCCCCCACGCGACGTCGCTGGGTCAGGCTTTCGCCCATTGCCCAAGATTCCCTGCTGCTGCCTCCCGTAGGAGTGGGGGCCGTGTCTCAGTCCCCCTCTGGCTGGTCGTCCTCTCAGACCAGCTACCCGTCATAGGCTTGGTGAGCCATTACCTCACCAACAACCTGATAGGACGCGAGCCCCTCCTCCGGCGCCCGAAGGCTTTCATCTCAATACCAAGGTAAAGAGATCTTATGCGGGATTAATCACGATTTCTCGTGGCTATACCCCACCAGAGGGCAGGTTACTCACGCGTTACTCAGCCGTCTGCCGCTTTTCCATATGTGGCCGAAGCCACGGACACGCGCGACTTGCATGCATTAAGCGCGCCGCCAGCGTTCACCCTGAGCCAGGATCAAACTCTCTAAACGAGTTTTCCTTACTTCCTTCCACTATTCAATTGTTAAAGTGCAAAACCATCGCCGCTTGCAGCGATGGCCAAGGTAGTATATAGGGGCCATATGGGCGTGTCAAGAATGATTTGGCCGATTTTAGAACTGTTTTGGTTCATAATTTCATATTGCGTTGACCGTGAGACTTAATAAATGACATAATTTGGTTAATCTGGGGACGCGTGGGTTCGACAGGAGCGTCCTGTGGCGGATTGCAAGCCGAGGTGTCATCTACCCTCGTTAAACCGGTGGCAAACAATAACTGGCGAACGTGAATTCGCACTAGCCGCCTAATAGCGGCTACGTCTGCTCTTCTCTAGTCCCGGAGGGGAGGATGCAGGCGCCATAAGTCTGGGATGCAGTTGCTGTAATGTCGATAGCTAGCAGCTAAAGATTTATCGACTGGCCCCTGATCGATTCTGCCGATAGAAGCTTACAAGGGTGAGACTAAAATTATCGGACAAGCTTGTAGTACATCCGACTGGAGGGCCTTTTGGACGGGGAGTTCGACCCTCCCCCGTCTCCACCATGGGAATTATCTCGACCGCCTTTGGTAATTAATGTTCGACCTAAGGCGGTCGATTTCTATAAGGCTGTAGGAGTGCAACATGAAATTTGGGATTGAACTTGGATTTCAATTGCCGAGGCCTTGGACTAAGAACAGCGAATCTGACCTGTATCGAAGTAGGCTGGAGATTGCTGAATTAGTTGATCGCTTGGGGTTCGACTACGTCTGGGTTGAGGAACACCATTTCATGGAAGAATATTGCCATCTGGCTTCCCCTGAAGTTTTCTTAGCCGCTGCGAGTCAGCGTACTGAGCAAATCCGTCTCGGGTTTGGTGTTATGTTGTTGCCTCCGGCTATCAGCCATCCGGTCAGATCGGCCGAGAAAGTATCTACAGTAGATCTATTGTCGGGAGGTAGGGTCGACTTTGGTATCGGTTCATCAAGTGACCGAGTGAACACTATAGCTTGGAATATACCCTGGGAAGAAAGGCAGGACATGACCGAAGCTGCTCTCAGTGAGGTAGTGCGAATGTTCGTTGAAGAGCCTTATATGGGTTGCGATGGCAAATATTTTAAGTTTCCACCAAGAAATATCATACCAAAGCCTTTTCAGAAACCGCATCCTCCACTGTGGCAAGCGTGCTCTTATAGGGAAAATATTCTGAAGGCTGCCAGAAACGGACTGGGTGCACTATCGTTCGGATTTGCTGATGCAGACACAACTCGGCAATGGGCTGAGGCCTATCATAAGACTTTCGAGCGTGAGGCCATCCCAATTGGGTATTCGATTAATCCTAACTTGAGCGTGTTGAGTAGACTAATATGTAGACCTACTGACTCCGAAGTAACAAAAATACAGGAAAAGGTAAACTTTTGGTGGTATGGGTTTGTTCATTATTTCGGATATGGGAAGCATAAACCAGGGGTAACCAGTTTATGGGACAACTACACGCGTGGTGGATACGAATACGAATGGGATACTGGGACTATAGGTACTCCCCAAAAGATTCGTAGAACTCTCAGGGAATATGAAGAAGCAGGTTTGGATAATATAGTTTTTTCAGTTGAGGCAGGAACGATCAGCCATGAAGAGATCTGTGCTTCGTTAGAATTGTTTGCTAGCGAAGTGATGCCGGAATTTAAGGAGAGGGAAATGAGCAACAGTGCTGCCAAACGAGCAGAGTTAGATCGCTTGTCCGAAGTGATAATGCCACGAAAACAGACTCTGGCTTCTACTACTGATATCCCAGTAGTAGAAATGAAAGAGTTTAGGCCCTGGTATCAATATATGGGATTTCCTCTTGATGAAGAGGGATTCCCTATATTAAGAGAAGGGAGCTAGAAGCTAAGCTAGTCCAATGACAGAGAAATTGGTAGATATAAACGGGACCACAGTATCAATCACCGGTGAAGGAAGGCCAGTGGTATTAGTGCATGGTGTTTTCATGGATCGCCGTATGTGGTTTCCACAGGTGGAAGTCCTTTCCCGTGACTACACTGTTTGTTGCATGGACATGTTGGGACATGGTTATGCACCAGATCCAGATGGAGAGCTGACTTTAAGTGATTTTGTTGAGCAACTCCACGAGGTAATTCAACATTTTGGATCAGATAAACCTGTATTAGGTGGTTTCTCTATGGGAGGTCTAGTTGCCCAAGCATATGCAATCAAGAACCATTCCCATCTGTCAGGACTGATGCTTATGAACACCGTATATGACAGATCAGAATCCGAGGTGGCAGTAGTTACCCAGAGATATGCGGATATGACTGCGGGCGGAATAGAAAGTATAGTCCAGTCGGCCAACCAGAGATGGTTCACGGATGTAGATCGCAGAACTATGCCCGATAAGATTGATGAAATATTGGCTTGGATGCGTAGTGGCCCATTTTCTGCCAAACACAAAGCGTATCCGGTTTTTGCTTATGGAGACAAAGAAATTACAGGAAAACTTGGTTCGATATCCTGCCCTGCCTTGATAATGACTGGCTCAGATGATTTAGGATCAACTCCGTTAATGGCTGAGAAGATGGCATCATCTATACCAGAAGCAACTTTACACGTGTTGTCTGGACAACGCCATATGATGTCAGTTTTAAATTCGGATGCAGTGAGTGAACTGATTTTGGAATTCTTAAATAGGTTGTAGGCTAAGTACAAATTGTCTAGGTAAACCGTACGAGATTTTAGGTAATAAATCTATGACGCTTGAAGAAGTTAATGTCAGAAAGGTGCTATGTTATGCCGGAAATAAAATTTGTTGAAACCCCTGTATTAAGAATTGGTTATGAAGAGCACGGAGATAGTGAAGCGTTTTTAATTATCCTATTGCATGGGTTTCCGTACGATATAAGGTCCTGGGATAAAGTAGCTCCTGAGCTAGCTCGTGTTGGGTACAGAGTGGTTGTACCGTATCTGAGAGGATATGGGCCTACCCGGTTCTTATCTGATGACGATGTTCGCATGGCCGAGCAAGCTGCTATTGCTCAGGACGTTATTGACTTGGCAGATGCTTTGCATGTTCATGAATTTGCTTTGGCCGGGTTTGATTGGGGAAACAGGGCCGCTTGTATAGCTTCTATCCTTCATCCTGAGAGAGTGAAAGGGTTAGTAGCAATTGGTGGATATCCAGTTCAGAATACCTTAAGTAAAGGTTCTCCAGCACGTGCTGCCAGTGAGGCCCACCGCTGGTACCAGTGGTATTTCAATACCGACCAAGGCAAGGCGGGACTTGAGCAAAACCGAAGAGATATAGTGAGATATCTGTGGGATACGTGGTCGCCTAAGTGGCAGTACTCAGACAATGATTTCGACAGGTCTGCTGACTCATTTGATAACCCTGACTTTGTGGATATTACGTTGCATTCTTATCGTCATCGGCATATGAATGCGATTGGCGAGCCAAGATTTATTGAAATTGAATCAAGGTTATCATCTCTGCCACCCATAGATGTTCCATCGGTCGTTCTTCGAGGTGCGGATAGTGGTTTCGGGAGACCCTCTGATAATCCATCAGAGGATAATTCTAAATTCTCAAACCTGAAGTGCCGAAAAAATGTTTCAGGCGCGGGACATGATTTTCCATTACAGCGACCTGATGAAGTGATATCTGCTCTAATGATGCTGCTTGAAGGTAATCAGTAGTTGATCTGTACTTTATGATTGCACAGATTAATATTTACTGGTAATGGCTTGACCCTATGATGGATTATCAAATTTCTTCCGAATCTACATTATGGAGAATATAAATGAGTATTAAATACGAGAAAAAAAACCAAATTGCTTATGTGACTATTAGTAATATCGATAAAGGGAATATTCTCGATAGGCAGACTTCAGATGACATCAGTGAAGCCTGGAAGGATATCTGGGAAGACTGGGATATTAGGGCTGCAATCTTAACTGGGGATGGTGATAGGCATTTTTGCGCTGGTCACAACCTAGCACCTCCACCAGGAGTGTCGGAAGAAGATGTTGAGCGTATCAGAACGGAAAATGTTTTCTGGCCTTTATCCGGTACTGTCAATGGGGCGAGAATTGGAGCTGACGGACGCTTAGGAGATCATTATCCTCAGATATGGAAACCCGTCATAGGTGCTATTAATGGTTGGGCCGCTGGCGCTGGATTTTATCTGATGTTGACTTCTACCGATATTAGGATAGCTAGTGCACAACATGCACAGTTCAAATTTGCTCTTCTTAGCCAGGGATGGGTTGGGGGAGGTCCAGGAGCTACCTATCTAACGAGACAAATAGCTCATGCTGATGCAATGCGTATATTATTGACGGACGAGCCGTTTGATGCCCAGGAAGCACTTAGGATCAATCTCATCAACGAAGTTGTAGATCACAGCAAGCTGATGGAAAGAGCAGATGAAATAGCAACTCAAATTGTCAAAATGCCACCTGTAGCCGTTCGTATGATGAAAGAGTTTGCAATAAGATTCCAAGACATACCGGTTACTGAGGCTTGGCGTGTTCAGACACTCATAAATAGTTTGCTAACTCAATTGACGACAGATGGAGACGAAGGAAGGAAGGCGTTTCAAGAGAAAAGGGAGCCTAATTTTGATGGAGGGATTCGTCAAAAGACGGACGGGTATCCTCTGCTTGATAAAAATGATAGGTCTGTCTTGGATAAAATCCGTCGGAAGCTACATGGTTAAATTTGGCTATGTAGGGTTTATAGGAAATATATTTAACATTACATGCGACATGCGCGGAATCTTTTTGGAGGATATATGCCATACGTTAATAATTCGGATGTGAGAATACATTATCACGTAGAAGGTGCCGGCCCAGACCTGATCTTACAACACGGACTTACTAATAGCATGGAGAACTGGTATGCCTACGGATTCGTAGAAGAATTAAAGAAAAATTACCGGCTAATTCTTGTTGACGCTCGGGGCCACGGCAAAAGTGACAAACCCCATGATCCCAGCCTTTATGATCTGAGACTACGTGTGGGAGATATTATCGCAGTAATGGATGCTCTTGGCGTAGATAAGGCTCACTATATGGGTTATTCAATGGGCGGACGAATAGGTTTTGGTCTGATCATGTATGAGCTGGATCGTTTTAATTCCCTAATAATTGGAGGGATGAGTGCGGATACACCTAATACGGATATCCCTCCTGAGGAGAGAATCAAAACTCTCAAGCTGGGTATGGAAAGTTATGTAGCAGATGCAGAGGAAAAAGAAGGGCCAATAGAGACTCTCCGTCGAGAACGTCTTTTGGACAACGACGCTGAGGCCCTTATAGCCGCCACAATTGCCCCGCGAGGGACTGATGGTGTGGAGCAACTTCTGCATGACGTGGACATACCTTGTTTGCTTTATTGTGGTGATCAGGACGGATATTTTGAAGCAGCCCAGAAATCTGCTGGGTTGATACCTACGGCAATCTTTGTCGATATTCCCGGCCTTAACCATGGCCAAGTGGCACGTGCAGGGGAGGAAGTCCTCCCGCATGTCACCAGATTTCTTGAAAACGTGATTCCGTAGATATAGGAATGGTTGGGTGTTCGGGATTAATCAAAATGTCTTAGATTGTGTATACAAGAGTAGTCTATAGTGATCGGGTTGACCCCTTGAGATATTACCTCTATCATTAATAATAAGTGGATTTATTCAGGCATTTACATGGCGAATTTATTCTAAAATCCGAGAGATTAAAAAGGGAGTTTGTTTTGAAAACACTTATCAGAAAGGGCATTGTGCTGCCTACATTACTGATGGTCATGGCCTTAAGCATGACCTTAGTCGGCTGTACTACGGAAGTCGAAAAGATAGTAGAGGTCGAGAAGGTTGTAGAAGTCGAAAAGGTTGTCGAAAAAATAGTTGAGATAGTTCCAGAAAAGGAAAAACGTGAAATTGTGTTTAGCGGGCTGAACTGGGATAGTGCTCTAGTCCAGAACGCTGTTGCTCGTTATATAGTAGAAAATGGATATGGTTACCCTACTTCTCAAATAGAAGGTGACACTGTTCCTATGTTCCAGGGGCTGCGAAAGGGTGATGTGGATCTAGCTATGGAAATCTGGTTGCCCAACCAGAATGCAGTTTGGGACGAAGCTGTGGCTGCCGGAGAGGTTTTGCCTGTTGGTAAGAGCTTAGAAGATAACTGGCAGAGTTCATTCCTGATCCCTGCATATGTCCATGAAGAATATCCGGATCTGGATCACGTAGAAGATCTGAAAGAAGATAAATATAAGGAACTGTTCGCTGAGCCAGATAGCGGTGGAAAGGCCGTTTTGTATGGTTGCATCGCAGGTTGGGCATGTCGTGGAGTACAGGAAGGAACCGAAGTAGGACCTGGTCAGATAGAAGCCTATGGTCTTTCAGACCATGTTGAACTCAGAGATCCAGGTACAGGAGGAGCACTGGCAGCAGCTGTTGAAGGCGCCGTCGCCAAGGGCGACCCAATACTGTTCTACTACTGGGGTCCGACTGCATTGATGCATAATGTTGACGAATACGATTTGGGACAACCAGATCCCTCAGATTGCCAAGCAAATGATCCAGTGCACGGTTGCGCTTTCCCTGCAGCTGAAATCATGATTGCCATGAACATGGGTCTTGTTGACGATGCCCCTGAATTGATAAGCTTCTTCAGAAAATGGGACTGGAATGCTACTAATCAATTAGCAGCTGAAGGATTCTATAACGACAACAAAGATAACTATGACACCGTTGAGGAAGCTTACAGCGCTTCTGGTGTTAACTACCTGAAGAATAATGATGGGTGGAAAGATTGGCTGCCTTCCGAGGAATTAGCGAAGGTGGAGGCTGCATTAGCTAACGAAAGCTAAAACAATCGAAAAGGTTAGACTAAATTGAACAAGAAAGGCACGGTCTATCTGACTGTGCCTTTCTTGTTGTGAGTGTAAACGTAATATATTTACCCATCTCCTAGAACTTTTGGAATCAGCATAATGTTGAGCTTTTTAGTGCTATATTAGAGTTTCCGAATAGCGAAGTATGCGTTTGGTAGATAAAATTACGGGTATCAGCAGAAATTCTTGGGAGAAGATATATCTCAAGAAAACTTGATTAACGCTACTAGTTTCGAGTTTAGGTGATAACATTTTCGCAGTGCCGCCTGATGGTATATCAGATGTGTAAATATGGAAGTTTTACCAAACAACTTCAGACGATCAAGGGTTGTGGATGAGGTTCAGGTCTGAATATAGCTATAAGTGATCGCGCACGTATGCTACTTCATGGAGCAGCAGTGGGGATTCGAAATAGCATTTGCAACTAAGAAATAGTAATCAGTGTAACCAATTGTTTAAATACCGTTTGGTTCATTAATAATGCGGTATAGTGTGGTTCTATGGTTTCTAATAAGTGTGCTAACTAGATTAAGTGTTCAATTTCCTATACTCATAACGAGCGTGCATCTGACGAACCGTATTTCTTTTGGGAAGATAGGGTATTTCTAGTTGCTACGACCTACCCAAAATAACGCAATAAGTTAATTGCCTCTATTAATAATGTATCCCTGTAAAACCCTGTCTATTATGATTGCCATAATGACTATAGCTACACCTGCAATAACAGATTCACCTTCTCTGAGTTGACCCATTGCTCGTAGAACCTCGATTCCGAGTCCTCCGGCGCCTACCATCGCCGCGATGGTACACATTGCTAATGCCATCATAACTGTCTGATTTATGCCTGCCATTATGCTTGGTATCGCCATGGGCATCTGTATTTTGAATAGGATTTGCATATTGCTTGATCCAAAGGACCTGCCTGCCTCTACTACATCAGGGTCGACCTGGCGTATTCCCAAGTTAGTTAGTCGTATGCAAGGCGGGATTGCATAGAGGACGGTAGCTAATATAGCAGCGACATTCCCGAGTCCAAACAGCATTATGCCCGGTACTAGATATACGAAACTAGGCATCGTCTGCATTGTATCTAGAATAGGTCTTATAATTGTGTTACTGAGGTTGTTGCGAGCGGCGAGAACTCCTAATGGTATTCCTAAGCTTATCGCGATAGTCACGGCAACTAACATAATCGCTACGGTTACCATGGTTGGCTCCCATAGGCTTACTGAAGATATTGCTATCATGCCTATGACGGATCCTATGGCTATTTTTGCGGAGGCAAGTCTCCATGCGGTTATAGCGATAACGCCCATCATTATTGGCCAAGGCACCCATATAAGGAAATCGCGTAGTTTTCCAAGCACCCATTTCAAGTTATCGCTAATAACGTCGAAAAACCACCCGAACTCGATTATTGTCCACTCTATTGAGCTGTCGATAGCCCATTCAAGCCCCCTAGATATGTTTATGGGAAAATCTAGGGCTAGTTCGAACTCAATCATATGTGTGATGATCGACAGTCCTAGTGCTGTGCCAAGGACAGCTATTATCAAGTAAATAGAGCGGCTTCTTCCAGAAACCTTATTTGGACGCGTATCAGAACCAGGGGTTGTGACACTTTTACTCAGTATATTTTTAAGCAATATATTTCCTCACTAAACGTAATGTGGGATCAAGTGTATTACCCGATGGAGCTTGTAGATAATGCTCGTAATATGTCGTGCTGTGTTACAACTCCGACCAGATGTTTTTCATCATCTATCACAGCTATACTTGACCCGTCTTCCGCTATAATGGGTAGCGCATCTTCTAAACACGTTGATGCGTTAACGCAGTACTGATTGTCTGACAATAATTCTCTCATTTTGGTGTCCGGTGAGCCGTCTGGTCCTGCAAAGGATTCTAATGTGATAATGCCTTCAACTGTTTTGTCATTGCTAATACACACTGCGTGTTCGTGTTTCCCGTCTTGCAGTTCTGAGATTAGTGTTTCTGCGCCTCGGGAGCTATCAAATATCATGTCGGGTCTTCGAGCGATCATTCCTAGGTCCAGAACACGAGTTTTGGGTATGCCTTCTGTGAATTCACTGACGAATTCATCAACCGGATCTAGAATAATTTCCTTAGGAGTTCCTAATTGTATTATTTCTCCGTCCCTCATAATCGCTATTCTGTCGCCAACTGTTATAGCCTCATCCAAATCGTGAGTTATGAAAACTATCGTTTTATTAATTTCAGTTTGTAATGCGGTTAGTTCTTTTCTCATTTGACGTCTAATGAGTGGGTCTAGCCCGCTGAAAGGTTCATCCATGAGTAGTATTTCTGGCTCAGAAGCTAGTGCTCTAGCCAGACCGACTCGTTGTTGCATCCCACCGCTTAAATGACGGACGTCAGACTGTTCCCAACCCTGCAGGCCTACGAGTTCGAGCATATCTGTGGCAGACTGGTGGCGATCGTCTTTACTAATGCCGCGGACTTCTAGCCCGTATGCTGCGTTATCCAAAACATTCTTATGGGGTAAAAGACCAAAGTGTTGGAATACCATGGAGATTTTGCTTCGGCGAAAATCTCGTAGCTGATCGTGCCCATAGGCAGTGACATCTTCGTTATCGACAAGAACTCTTCCTGAAGTCGGGTCTATCAGACGGATTAAGCAGCGTACTAAAGTAGATTTACCACTGCCCGACAAACCCATAACCACAAAAGTTTCTCCCGGGTTAACCTCAAAAGACACATCTTTCAATGCTACTACGAGGCCTAGATCCGTCTGGATCTCTGACCTGGTTCTATCTAACTGGCTTTCATGGAGAGCTCTCTCAGGCTTGTCTCCAAATACTTTCCATAGATTCTCTATCTTTATATGGGCATCAGAGTCACTCATTTTCCTCACCTCCGCACGGTATCAGAGTGGTTGCTTCTTTTAGAGTAATTAATAGTCTCTGTGGGACTTTGCCAGGGTTTCACAAACAATGGGTGTTACTTTTAACTTTGCGCTAATAAAGCTAGTTTGTATCAGCGATGAATCTGGAATGGTTTATAGAGGTATCAGGAGTGGAACACCCGAGGTTTAGTGGGTCTGGGGTTGCATTATGTGCCCTACTAGGGTCTCACTAGGGAGCACTATTTAGTTTTTGGATTCTCCCTTGGATGGTCGAGTTGCAGCACAATTATATGGCTTTCCGGTACATCCAACTCTATAAAACCATGTAAACTACTATGTGTCAAATTGGCGTATCTAATGCAAGACATAGTGGCATTAACGGGTTGATAGATTGTTATTGGTTGATCTAGTACTCTCGACATATCCATATCCGGAAGTGGGCTTATCTAGATAGATTCCTTCAATGTGTACAGCTCCTTCCCAGTATTTTATGGATGTCGTCATTTCTTGATTCGGGATTAGTGCGGTTATTGTCAGTTCAGTGGAATATGTCGGTATCTTCATGCTCCACTTAACTGGGTATGATGTCCCGCTGGGGCTAATCCAGTAATCTAGGTTTTGTATTTCAACGTCATCTGACGATAAGGGTGACGTTTCCGCAGCTGGGTTTATGATGATTCCTTCACTCATCTGGTCAGCAGAGAGGTCAGACAATAGCATTTGATAGTACATTAACTCGTGATTGTTATTTAACTGCAGGGCAAACCAATCCCACCCAATCTGATTCTCGCTCAGTGCGGATGTGCTCCATTCGCGGTCCATCCAGCTGTTTCCAGACACGCTATAGACCTTGTCTTTTATACGAATCGTACCAGAGGTATCTAGCTTGCTGATTGAGTAGTAGTAGGAAGCGTTAGATTGTTCGCTGCCTTTTCTGCTATAGCCATTGTCCCCCTGGAGCACGAGTGGTTTCAATGCCTTCAAGGATAAATCTATCTCGATATTCTCATGGTCTGCAACTAATCTGATTTCTGGTTTGTCACGTCCGGTTCCTGAGATAACCCAATCTTTCAACCACACAGAGAATTTATCAGGTTCTGTGCTAGATGCCCCCGCCAGACCTATAGAATCTCTGCTAAATCTCTCGCCTGAATAAAATGTTTCGTTGGCGACATCGGTTACAGCAATATGTCCCATGTATACGTTTTCTACCTGCCATTGTGTTTCTCGAGAGTTTGAAGGTTTTGGCATGCCGATCCTAAAAAGTGTGAATTCATATCCAAAGCGTGAACCAGATGAATTCTTGAGGTTACCCGTGAAATACCACCACTCGATCCCATAGTCGGTATGAGGGCCGTGGTCTTTGGGGAATTGAAATTTTCTTGGTCCAGATACTTGTTTGAACGAACCATCATTGTATTGAGACATAGCTTCTGCAAGACTTTCGTTTTGCAGAGGAGGACTTATGGATTGCGAGTTTACATCGATTGGTTCGTTATATATGGTTGCAAACACCCCCCCTGCTATGAGGGAGATCAATATTGCAATGCCTGAAAATAGTCGCTTCATTCTACTCGTCTCTCAGGTCTACAAATGAAGGTGTGGTAAGCGTTCGTATAGCAGGATAGGCACATGCTGATAGTGATGCGACTATAGCTATGAATATTGCTTCAAAAAGTATATATGGATATATATGGAGTGACATAGACCATCCAAATGATCTGCTGTTAACTACGTATATTAATCCGGTAGCCATGCTTATTCCCACAGGAATTGCGAATATTCCAGATAAAAGGCCGATTAATAATGATTGAGTTGCAAGCAACCTGGATATTTGTGATGGGATTAATCCGATAGTTTTTAATATGCTCATTTCTTTTCGGGATTCTGTTTGCAGGGCTAGGAGTGCACCTAGTACTCCTACAAAAGCGATAATTATGGCTATTA
>VFFT01000039.1 GCA_009392775.1 SAR202 cluster bacterium
TCACTATTGGACCTTCGGATTATTCTTTCTAAGGTACAGGCTATAGTGGTTTCAGCCACAATTTCAGCCACATTTTCCAAAATAACGGTTTTTCGAGGTATAAAAATAGGCTCTGATTGTTAAGGTCAGAGCCTTCTTTTTCGCGGAATTTGTGCGTAAATTAGGAAATTGGCGGGAGTGCGAGGGAGTCGAACCCACCTACCCCGCTCTTCACGAGGCACAACGGAGTTGAAGTCCGCAAGAGCCACCGGGCCCCATCCACCCCCGAGAAAGATTTGAAGCTGTTTAGCTTCCTAATACGCTATCAATCTTCTTTTTTAATGCGCCTTTAGGTAATGCGCCTACAACCTGATCTACTGGTTCGCCATCTTTGAAAAAGATTAGTGCAGGTATGCTTCGAACACCGTATTTCATGGCGATATTCGGGCAACTGTCTACATCGACTTTTGCTACATTTAACTTACCCGTATATTCAACTGCGAGATCGTGTACTGCTGGAGCGATCATCTTACAGGGTCCACACCACTCTGCCCAGAAATCGACTAGGACAGGCAAGTCAGAGTTAACGACATCGGTATCCCAGCTATTTTCCGAAACGTCTATTGGTTCTCCCATGTTAGCCTCCTAAGAAATGTCAGCACCATTAATGTAAATATCATCAAGTGCCAGTAAAATGGCCTTCAGGAAGTGTATACCGTATTTTAGATACAGGTCAATAAGACCTTAAATATCCTAGGCGTGATTTTGCTGTCGGACATGGTGCTAAATAGGATATAGTATTCCCAATGACTACTGATACCAATACTCAAATTAATCGTGGCGACAAACTTGAATTAACGTTGTCTGCGTGGGGTAGGCTTGGCGAAGCCTTAGCTTACTGGAATGATCGTGAAGTCTTCGTATCTGGTGGAATCCCAGGGGAAGAAGTTGTAGCAGAAATAGTTGCTATAAGGCGTAAGTATATTGCGGCTAAAGTGGTACAAGTTACAAAGGCTTCTCCCGCAAGAATTGATGCGCCTTGTCAATATTATGGTGCTTGTAGCGGATGTCAGTGGCAGCATGTATCTTACGAAGCTCAGCTGTCTGCAAAACAAGACCGAGTAATAGATTCGCTATTCAGGGTAGGTGGATTCATCAATCCTAATGTATTACCCGTTTTGCCGTCTCCTGACCAGCTTGGGTATCGCAATCATGCGAGGTTTACTATCAAGGAGCATGGGAGTTTAGGATTCGTTAATCGTGAGACTCATCGCTTCGTAAAAATAGATACTTGTATGTTGATGCATCCGGGAATAAATAAACTCTTGGGGGATCTTCAGGGACATTGTTCTGAAACTACTCAATTGTCCATTAGAGCCGGAGAAGATACAGGAGACTATCTGGTTCAGCCTACTTTGAAATCTACAGATATACCGATAGTTACTGGCCAGAAACATTATAGAGACTCGATTCAGGGTGTCGAATTCAGAGTTGCTTCACCATCATTTTTTCAAGTTAATAATAAGCAAGCATCTAACATGGCTCTAGTGGTAAAAGATGCTTTGAACCTAAAAGGGACTGAAGTTTTACTGGACGCTTATGCAGGGGTAGGAACGTTCGCTATTCTACTTGCCCCGTACGCTAGCAAGGTGATTGCTATCGAGGAATCGTCGGCAGCAGTAGCAGATGCTAAGGTAAACGCTGAAAATACGCCCAATGTAGAATTTATTCTTGGCAAGACCGAGGAAGTTCTGGGAGATCTGGATAGCGTTCCGGACGCAGTCGTGTTAGATCCTCCACGGGCCGGTTGTCAAAGTGCCGCAATCGATAGCTTGCTTAGATTATATCCAGAAAATGTCGTGTATGTTTCCTGTGATCCAGACACTTTAGCGCGTGATCTTAAAATGCTGTGCAGTGGGGCTTATTCTATTGATTCTATTCAACCTCTCGATATGTTTCCGCAAACACACCACGTAGAGAATATAGTAATACTGAAGAAGACTACTAAGAGCTCCGATATTGTCTTAGCATCATCATCACCTAGGCGTAGAGATTTACTGAGATCTTTAGAATTGAGCTTCGATATCAAATCTCCTGATATTGATGAAACACCTATGGAACAAGAATCTGCGGAGGATATGGTAAAGCGACTTTCATTCCAAAAAGCTCTTGCAATAGCAGGAGGAGTTGAGAGCGGTTATGTAATCGGAGCAGACAGTACCGTTGAATTAGAAGGGCGTTCCTACGGTAAGCCAATTGATAGCGAGGACGCTATTCGAATGCTGAAAGAACTTAGCGGTACTGACCACAGGGTCGTTACTGGGGTAACTGTTATTGAAGTTGATACTGGCAGGTATATTACCGACGCTCTCAAGACCTCGGTATCAATGCGAGCGTTATCTGATGAGGAAATAAGGGGTTCTGTGGATAGCGGGACACCTATGGATAAAGCAGGTGCTTATGCAGTTCAAGACTCTGATTTAGAGCCGGCTAGCGGCATTGAGGGCTGTTATACAAATGTCATTGGTCTACCCTTGTGTAGATTGATAAGTATGCTAGATGAGCTCGGTTCTTCTTTTGTTAGTGAGATAACTAGAGAAAGTTTTTGCGAATCTATTTGTTCTAATACTCAGGTGTCACCGTAATGAATTTATTTGGCGTGGGTGGATTCGAGCTCATTGTTGTACTTGTTATAGGTTTTCTTGCTTTAGGCCCTGGTAGGTCTATAGATGCCGCTAGAACCGTTGGAAAGACCTGGCGAGACCTGCGAGATGCTTTTAATGAAATCATATCGGCAGTAAATTTGGACCGTATAGAACGAGAGACCAAGTCTAATACCCCTCCTAACCCTCCTGAAAGTGTAGGGAGGAATCAACCTGAGGACTCCGATAGTGACAAGTGAACTTTCTCTAATTGATCATCTAAGGGAACTTCGGAAACGCATATTTTGGTCTGTTATAGCGTTACTAATATGTACTTCGATTGCGTTTGTGTTTTTCAAGCAAATAATCGATCTCTTGGTAATGCCGGCCAGAGATTTTGGATCATCTCAAGGTCTTGAGCTCGTATATACAGAAGTTACTGAACTACTGTCTACCAGCGTTAAAGTCTCCTTTATGGCCGGATTTGTATTATCTTTCCCGATCATTCTTTACCATGTCATTCGGTTTGTCGCGCCTGGTTTAACTCGTAGTGAACGACGATCTTTGATTCTTTTCTTGCCGGCAGTATTACTGGCGTTCGTGTTGGGTGTAGCTTTCGGCTATTATGTCCTGACGCCCCCTGCTCTTACCTTTTTGCTTACCTTTGGAAATGATGTAGCCACTCCACTTATAAAAGTTAGCAATATAGTAAATGTGATGGTTAGATTGCTCTTTTGGATGGGTATATCTTTCGAAACGCCGATAATTTTATATATGTTAGCCAGATTGGGATTAGTCAGCGTCAGAGGGTTGTCTAGATTCAGGAGATTCTGGCTAATTATTGCGTTTCTGCTGGCTGCAATAATTACTCCAACTTTTGATCCATTTAATCAGGCTTTGGTAGCGGTTCCGCTATTAGCTTTGTATGAAGTAGGTATATTGCTCGCGCGATTGGCTAGAAAGAAGAATTAAAAAAACCGGCCTATGTGACCGGTTTTTGGAGATTTCTATTTATTGTCGTCGCTACTGGACTGAAGTGTGGCTTCTACTGAGGGCTTGTGACTTTCAGTATTGTCCTTTTTCTCATCTTCTCCTGTAACAGATGATTTAAATAATCGAAGGCTTTTACCTAGAGAAGACCCAATCTCAGGCAATCTCCTAGCGCCGAATATCAATAATAAGACCGCCAAAATAATAAGTAGTTCAGGTAATCCGAAGGGTCCGACTCTCATAAGTGACCTCATAAAGTTTTTACTGAGCCATGTAATGATACCAAAATAGACATTGCGTAACAAACACGGGTATAAACGAGTCCAAATGATTATTGTATAATTGCCGCTAAACCGTACTATAGTAGTCAGAATAAATCTGTTACTAATAAATTAATAGAATTATCATTTTGTGAGGACCAGATTGTCAGAATATGATGTTGCAGTGATAGGAGCAGGACCTGGCGGGTATGTGGCGGCGATACGCTGTGCACAGCTGGGATTTAAGACAGCGGTTATTGAAAAAGAGAACTTGGGAGGAGTCTGCCTTAACTGGGGTTGTATACCAAGCAAGGCACTCCTGAAAAATGCCGAGATATTATCTTATATAAGTAGATCTGAAGAATTCGGATTTTACTTCGATAATTTCAGAACTGACTATAAAGTAGCCTTTGATAGAAGCCGGAAAGTGGTTGATAGAAATACCAGGGGCGTAAGTTACTTATTGCGAAAAAACAATATTGATCATATTGAAGGCTCTGCCACTTTGGCAGGGAATGGGACTATTCAGATATCGTCGTCTAACGATGTTATAAAAGCGGGCAATATAATCATAGCTACTGGATCTAGTCCCAGAACGATTCCAGCTTTGCCAGTAGACGGTGATAAGGTGTTGACTAGCAAAGACGCGATTTTAGCCTCTGAGTTACCGAAATCTATTGTGATCGTTGGTGGGGGGGCTATAGGAGTGGAATTTGCCTACCTCTACCGTATGTACGGTGTAGAGGTTACAGTCGTGGAGCTATTACCTAATTTGGTCCCGAATGAAGATGTTGAGATAAGTCAGATTCTAGAGCGATCGTTCTCCAAATATGGCATTAATGTCATTACTGGAGCGGGAGTTACTGGATTGGAAATTAATGGGGAGATTTGTTCAGTAGCTCTTGACCGGCATGGTGAGCAGATAGAAATAAACGCTGAGAAAGTGTTAGTTGCAATAGGAATCCAACCGAATACATCCGACCTTGGACTGGATGATGTAGGAGTGGCCACTGACCGAGGGTTTATTCAAGTAGACAGGTATATGGCGACCAATGTTCCTGGCATTTCCGCTATAGGAGATGTGACTGGCAAGATGCCACTGGCTCATGTTGCTTCGGCTCAAGCTGTGGCGGTTGCTGAACATTTATCGGGGCTGGACATTCAAGACATAGATTACACGTATATACCTAGGGCCACCTATTGTCAGCCTCAGGTGGCTAGTTTTGGGCTGACGGAGCAAGAGGCTGTTGATCAGGGTTTTGACGTCAAGATAGGTAAATTCAACATGCTCGCCAATGGTAAATCCCTTGCAATGGGTCATACAGAAGGGATGGTAAAACTAGTAGTAGATGCAAGATATGGAGAAATACTGGGTGGGCATATGATAGGGCCCGAAGTAACTGAATTATTAGGGGAATTGGCTCTTACCAAACTTTTAGAAGGAACTACTTTAGAACTTGGCTGGGCAGTACATCCGCATCCAACTATATCCGAGACATTGAAGGAAGCAGCTTTGTCTGTGCAAGGCAACGCAGTACATATGTAAGAAGCTACAGAGAACTAGGCTAATTGGAAATACTTCTGGAGGATGAATTGGCAACTAATATAGTAATGCCTCAAATGGGTTATGACATGAGAGAGGGTACCGTTGTCAAATGGCATAAAGTCGAGGGCGATGAAGTAACTCGAGGAGATGTCATTGCCGATATTGAAACAGACAAGGCAACTGTCGAATTTGAGGCATACACAAGTGGCGTGATAGGGCGAATTGTAGCTAGCGAAGGACAGGTAGTACCAGTGGGGGATTTAATAGCAATTATTACAAGCCCTGGTGAAGATATTTCTAGTCTGGATGTAATCAATGCTGTTCCTGAACTAAAAGAAACCCAGGATAATGGTTCTACTATTGAACCGGCGGTTGATAGTGAAGACCCTCCTTCATCGGAACGTCGTGCTTCGCCAATAGCTCGAAGACTGGCTCAGGAGAATGGTGTGGACTTGTCCCTAGTGGTCGGAACGGGTCCTTCTGGGAGAATTGTCGAAAAAGACGTCCTAGAATTTGTTGCTGCACAATCATCGTCGCAAAATGGCTCAGACTGGATACTTGCATCGCCGATTGCTAGAAGACTTGCTCGAGAAAGAGGATTGAATATTGGAGAGATATCTGGCTCCGGCCCCGGGGGGAGGGTCATAGAAAAAGATCTTATTAATCATCGTGCTGACTCC
>VFFT01000040.1 GCA_009392775.1 SAR202 cluster bacterium
TTATTAACTAGTCCCAATTTGGGAATAAAAGTTAACTTGGGCGAGTCCATTCCGCTAAGTAGAACTATGTTGCCAGACATGCGGTTCAGACATTTTCCGAGGATTTATCATTCGGTGAATGTACGTCGATAATCGATTGATTGTATACCCCAAATGTTCGGTTTTCGTACCTTGGTAATCAGATACTTGCTAAATATCTTCTGGCCGCGATAAGAATGAATCGGACTAATCTATTCATTTTCATTGATACTAAAGGGACTCTGCTCTAAAATAATCTGGTTAATGTCGTCAATGAATGTGAGGAAGTGGTAATGAATTGTAAATCTAGTTTGGTATTTGCTTTGAAAAGTGTCTTGTTGTCTTCTGCTCTATTAGTGATGCTAGTTAGTTTGGGTTGTTCCGAGAGTAATGGTACTAGTACAAATACCAAACCAGTAGATACAACTTCTCCAGCTGATAAAGTTGCTGCTGCTAAGAAGGAAAGCCTTCCCGCCCCGTCAACCTTGTCCGAATCGTCAGATCCCCCGATGGTTATAACTGCAAAAGAGCTGGTTCAAGGTATCAGTAAGAATAGCCCCAAGAAGAATATTAAAGAGTATTTTGCTAAGTTTGCTGATATCACAGGAGTGGTTACTAGAATGGACGAAGTCCGTGGAACGTTAGAAGTAGTGCTTGACGGTGAGACTGATGGCGAACTAGGTTTCGTAATGTGTAAAGCTGCTGGGTATGATGAAGAAAAAGCGGCTGCTATTTCAATTGGAGATACCATTACTGTCACCGGGCAAATTAAAGCCATGAAAGAAAACCCGGGTCAAGCGGGACAGGATAATATGATGATTCAGTCCTTGGCACAAGTAATAAAACCATGTGACTTTAAGTAGGTTCTGAACAGTACTTTCACTGATAACAAATACTAGTGAAAGTACCTAAATACTAGTGCAAATTGTGCTTGTTACGTATACGTTAGTTTCGCTTGGATGCACACGGAATGACGATACTAATTGCATAGATGCATATAACAGTTAGATTCCTAGTAGAACTGACCCATGCGAATGGGTATCCTGCATGGATTTACTCATCTCAGTGATGGGATTACCTTCTCAGAAAAAAGTCTTATACTGTTCTCTGTGGCCTCCCATGACATAGGCCCTAGGCGAAAGTGGATGATAATACCACCTATGCCTGTTGAGTTAAGCTCTCTAAGTTGTTCGGACACTTTTTCCGGTGAACCGTGAATGAGACCATGGTCTACTGAATCTCTGGCTGCTCCTGCGGTTGCAGAAGCTTGATTTTGTAGCTCTTCAGATGTATTAAATCTTTGCCGGTTACTGGATAAATACGCTCTCATATCTCTGAAACAGGGTATTCCAATTTCTTCAGCTTCTTTCTCAGTATTAGCTACAAATATATTGCGCCATATCCAGGACTGAGACAATTGTTCCTCTATGTATTCGTGGGAGAATCCAGAAGCGAGCATTGTGTGCTTATATTGGTTTATTCGATCTATAGTCACAGAGTTTGATTGAATGTTCATTAAAAAAGGCCTGCCCAATCTAGCCATTTCCAAAGTAGACTCGAGTCCTGAGCATGCTCGTATAATCGGAGGATGAGGGTTTTGATAAACTTTGGGTCGTAAGACGGGAAGATCAATTTCCCAAAACTGGCCTGAATGTTTGTAGTCGTCGGTAGTCCAAGCCCCGACTAGAATTTCTTCAAACTCAAGTAACCTAGCTTGGGCTTCTGATGGATCTACTCCGTAACCTCTGAATTCATAGAAGTTGTATGCGGTTCCCCGACCCACTCCGACAATCATTCTCCCTTTTGTGATGTTATCTATTAACGCTATTTGTTCTGCGAAGCGCGTTGGATGATGTAGAGCCATCTGGGCAACTGCAAAACCTATTTTAATGTTATTAGTAGTAGCTCCAATGGCAGCCGCGAAGGTGACAGGATCGACATATGCACATCCTCCGTCGAAATGATGCTCTGCTAGCCATACCGCATCGAATCCCAGCTGATCGCACAGTACAGCTTCCCTTAGTGAGTCCTCGATGATAGTAAGGTCGTTTTCCGGTGAACGACTTTCTGGAAACAAGAAATTACTAAATTTCATCGGTACATGGCTCCTTCAACAGGTTTCTGCTAGTAAGGTCACTGGATATTCATTGCTTTTAAACCAATAGTCGCCAATTCCTCATCACGCTCTATATACCCCCCCACACCGATTCCGCCCATAATTACTCCGTCGCGGGAGAGTACAACAACTCCACCTTCTCCAGGAGTAAGATTGGGATCGCCATAGTCACTCACGGTCCTACCTCTCTCTAGTAGTTGAGCCCCGTTTGCACTTGTATCCATTCCCATAACAGCGGCTGTATAGGCTTTTCGAAAAGCGTGCCTACGAGCGTAGAGTCTGACGTTGTCCATCTGGTGATAAGCGACCATAAGACCAGCTTCATCTACAATTGCGATAGCAATTTGTTTAACAAAAGGGTTGGTAGCTTCATCAAGGATTGCTCTCATCGCATCACTGGCTTGAGCGGACGTTATATAGGGTTTGTTGGCCATTCTGATTCTCCTTATTCACCTATCAAATATTGACTATCATAAAGATATGTTTGGGTTCCCGCAATTAACTGTAGCTACCGGGGTAATGAACAAGTGTCGATATTGAATGGCGTCTGGGTGTATTCCAATGCCTAAATATTAATTCAAGATTATAAGTATGATAAACAGAAACTTGCCGTTTTACTAAAAAGGTCATCGCATCGACTTAATGCGTTATCTGATGAAACATTTTTTCCGAATTCGTGTATCTATTGTACGAATAATAAGTATTGACACAAAATATAATACATTGTATAAATTTGCACCAATGAAAATATCCTGTATTCGTTTACAAGGAGGAATCGCAAGCTATGAAGAGGTCTCATAATTGGAATGCCAAAGGGATTTTACCGATAATATTAATATCTACACTCGTTATGATACCGATCATTGCTTGCGGCGGGGGAGATGCTACTTCTTCTGCAGGATCGGAAAGGGCAAAGACCGTTGCAGAAATACCGACAGAACCAACGCTACCGCCACCGTCTTCTTTAAAAGCTGATACAGAAACAGTGTTAACCCTTACAGCTGAGGAGTTGGTTAAGGGTATCACCGGAAACTCTGCCAAGAAAAACATAAAGGAATATTTTGCTAAATACGCTGATATCACGGGTGTAGTAAAGCAGGTTGAAAAGGGTGAACGGACCCCTAACTATGAAGTCCTTCTGGATGGAAATAATGGTGATGCTGAGCTGGCATTTGTCATGTGCAAAATCTTTGACTATGATCAGGCTGAAATAGATGCCATCTCGGTCGGTGATACGGTCACAGTGCATGGGCAAATAAAGGCGATGAAAGAGGTTCCGGCTGGTTCTGGACTGGTTGCTTCATGGACTCAGAAGAATTTTCGCGGTCAAGTCATAAAGCCCTGTGATATTAAGAAGTGATGTTCCACTAGAAGAAATCCAGACAAAATTAGTTGGTTTCTCGTCTAAGTCAAGACTTTTCTATCAAATATATATCCGATACATTAGAGGTTGGCCTTTTTAAGGCCAACTTTTTTGTGGACCGATATGTGTGAGGAAAATGAACTATTTGAGACTAATTTTGACGCCTAGGACTGCTATCTTTGCTATTAGTATTTTGAGTTTGTTGATTTTTTTAATAGCTTGTTCCACAGGCGAAAGAAGTAACACCATCCGGAATGCTGCCAAAGAAAACCGGGATGTGTTTATCGCTGAGGATTATCTGCAATCAGGAGACTCTCTTTTAGTATCGCCCACTCGAGAGGTAGATGGTCTGGTCATAGGAAAACAATTAGGGCAGACAAGTTCTTTACACTTATCAGAACCAGATGACAACACCGCTATACAAACATATTCAGACGAATCCTACGAATCTATTGAATACGGTGCATCTGTAGAAATGGAAGAGGCAGGTCAAAGCGGATATGGAGATGTGTCAGAAATAGATGAATCAGAGGTTTGGAAGGAACTAGTCCATGATCCCAGTGCGTTTTTTAATTTTGATGATCGATTGATCGGATATTTTTCGGGGTCGAACGGCGACTCTTTGAAGAGTATAGAACTCGTGTTACCAGAAAGAATATTTGAGTTACATGGAGTCGTTTACGAGGAGGGTATACCAGAATGGGCTCAGTATACTCTCGATGGCATCATTCCTGATCGAGATTTTGATGCCCCTGCCATTCTTGAAGACCGTTTCATATTTTTTACTGTCTATGATGAAAATGATAGAGAGATAACTGATGCAATTGGAGTAGTGGAGAATATGGGAAATCCTGATAATCCGGTATGGTCAGATATGGGAGTTATTGTAGAATCATTCGATGAATTACCAGGTACACCGAGGGCAATGGATCCAAGCGTACTTGATGACAACGGTAAATTGTATTTGAGTTTCGGATCTCACGCAGGAGGTATATTCATCACAGAGTTAGACCCGAATACTAAAAAACTCCTAAAATCACCGGACATAACTGAAACAACTTTGGAAATAGATAGATTTATCAATGTGGCGCAACACTACGAACCCAATGATGAAGGAGAAATAGAGGTTAGTATCGAAGCACCTTATCTGTACAAAAATGATGGATACTATTATTTGTTTGCTAATTGGGGGGCTTGCTGTTCTGGAATAGATTCAACGTATAACCTCAGGGTGGGCAGATCTGATGATATTTGGGGCCCCTATCTTGATAAGGATGGGCAAGATATGCTTAACGATGGCGGCACACTTTTTTTAGGGTCTGAAGGCAAATATATTGGGCCAGGACACGCTGGTATAGTTGTTACCCCGGAAGGCCAAAACATATTCACATATCATTATTATGACAGTACGGATAAAGGCGCATCGAAGTTAGCTGCTCGAGAATTAATTTGGGATCAGCAGGGATGGCCAGTTCTATTGGATCATTTGATTGACTAACTGATGAATTAGATATAGGCAGGATGGTGCTAAT
Source organism: SAR202 cluster bacterium (assembly GCA_009392775.1). Next base: position 5,030 of record VFFT01000040.1, read on the forward strand.
GGACATTATTGGAAATAGGCTTAAAGATAAAGTAGTTATAGTCACCGGATCTGGCGCTTCCGGAGACGATGAGTTTGTTGGTATTGGACAGGCTATAGCCGTACTTATGGCAGCACAGGGGGCCAGTGTTTTAATAGCTGATATGGATGAGGCTAATGCCGTTAAGACGGTCTCACAAATTCATGAATTTGAAGGAATCGGTTCCATATTCATAGGGGATGTTACAGATAGTGTCTCATGTAACAATATGGCAAATACTGCATTAGAACGATATGGCAAAATAGATGTGCTCGTTAATAATGTTGGGATAGTCGGTCCCGGGTCGGTTACTGATGTGTCAGAGGATTTCTGGGACAAAGTTATTGATGTAAATTTGAAAAGTGTGATGCTATCAAGCAAATATGTCATACCTGAAATGATTAATACCGGCGGGGGGTCAATAATTAATCTGGCATCTATAGCCGGCATGAGAGCAGGGTCTATGGGGGCAGGCCATCCATATGCTGCTTCTAAGGGTGGGATAATCGGTCTTAGCAATTCCATGGCTGTTCATTACGGAAGAAATAATGTTCGGGTTAATTGCATTGCTCCTGGCCATATTCGGACCCCGATGGTTTCCCGACACAGTTCGGAAGAACTCTTGAATTTACGGCGCAAGGCAGGCCCGCTGGGTACAGAAGGAAGTGGATGGGATGTGGCTTGGGCAGCAGTGTTTTTGGCATCGGATGAGTCCAAATGGGTAAGCGGTGTCACATTACCAGTAGATGCAGGATTATTAGCTACAACACCTCTGTCTATGTACCCTCATTTGATTCAGGATTAAGGAGATTGGTATTCCTCAGGGCTATCTGTTGTCTTAGCCGACTTGATATCTTCTCAGGAAGTCCATGTTTATCTCATAACCTATGCCAGGTGTGTCTGGAACCGTAACGAATCCGTCTTCATCGGGTATTAATAATGGTTGGAAAATTTCAGCTCGCAGGGGGTCTACTTCAACTGGATAGTATTCCAAGAACTCACCATGAGCAACAGAAGCGGCTAAGGGTAGCTGTAACTCTTGGCAACCGTGCGGTGCTATAGAAACACCTTTTTCGGCAGCCAGATCTACTACATCTTTCGCGACGTCGTATCCAGGACAAATAGTAACATCGACATTCAATATATCGGCCCCATTATGATCTAGTAATGTTTTAAAATGGGCCAAGTGATAACCATTTTCACCTGTGGCGATCTTAACGCTTGATTGTTCTTTTAACGTAGAGTGATCTTCGTAGCTATGTATCGGCAAAGGCTCTTCAAACCAATAAACATTGTATTCCGGTAAAAGGCGGGCGAACTCAAGGGATTTATCCAGGTCTAATGCGCAGTTAGCGTCTACCATCAATGTCGCTTGATCGCCGATTGCAGACCTTGCGGCTTCTACTCTTTTCATGTCTCCAGATATCCCGACATTGGGGTCGCCTATTTTAATTTTCACCGCCGATGCGTGCAGCTCTTCTATATTGAACCTTACTTCATGCTGGAGCTCCTCTAATCCCTTTCCCTCAGCGTAGTAACCTCCAGCTATATAGGTTCTAATACGTTTTTGGTATCCCCCTAGTAATTGGTGAACTGACTTTCCCAGGGCTTTCCCCTTAATATCCCAGCACGCGATGTTTATCGCGGCTAGAACTTGCGTGTTTATCCCTCCTGGTCCCAATATCTTGATCAGCTTTTCACCTAGGTTAGTTGAAATAGTTCTCGTATCCATTGGATCTTGACCTACTAGCATAGGTCGAAAATAATCGACGTAGCCTGGAAACAAGTTTAAAGGCCTTTCAGCTGCCGTCCCCCCGTTCCACCCATATCCCGTAATACCTTCATCGGTTAAGACAGAGACCTTATGTAGTCTCCCAGGGCCGTAGAAATGATTGCCATTCCAAATTCCTGGGCGTTCCCACTCAAAAACTTCGCTGATTATGTCTGTTATCTTCATGTGATCACCATTATTAAATTACAAGAGTCTGGTATACATATAGTGCTAGAATAGCACGGTATGTTTACGATCTTATTGTAACAGTTACACTTGTCCAGAACTTGATCATTAAGGAGAGGCGATGAACCTCCAGTCACAAATCTTTATCGGGGTCGCGATAATAGCCGTGTCGTTCTTTGTGTGGTGGATGCAGCGCAGAAAAAAATAAAAGTATTTAATGTGGTGTCTATTCGGAAGGTTCACTGTAGACTAATAGCGAAATAGTGAGGAGTTATTTAGATGGATGATAGTAAATACAATCCCCTAACGCCTGAAGAACGGTATGTTATAGAGCAGAAAGGTACAGAACGGCCATTTACCGGAGAGTACGACGACTTTTACGAATCTGGCTCGTATGTCTGCAGAAAATGCAATGCAGAGCTTTACTCGTCGTCGGATAAGTTTGATGCACACTGTGGTTGGCCTGCATTCGACAAGGAAGTTAATGGAGCGGTTAATCAATTACCGGATCCTGACGGCATGCGTACGGAGATTGAATGTTCTAACTGTGCTGGGCATTTAGGACACGTATTTTTTGGGGAAGGATTTACTCCTACCAATGCTAGACATTGTGTAAATTCATTATCAATGAGATTTGTCCCTAAACAGTAGAAGTACGTGGCTGCCGGTGAAGAATGACTGGTATAATCTAGTTGTAACTCCCGCTGTCTGGACTTCCTTACTTCCACTTAGGGTTTGGATGATGGGAGTTACTCCTAAAAGGATTGAATCGCGTTAGAAACCTTCTAGTTAATTATCTCCTGATCTTTAGTGAAATGACTTGTGTAGGCTATTAAGTACTGCGGGATTAAAGAGGGGTACAAAGTATGTATGGAACCATAGGAAAAATGAAGATTAGAGCAGGCGAAGAGGAAAATGTTCGTCAAATTCTTTCGCAGTGGGAAAACGAAGAGAAAGATACAATTGATGGCGTAGTAGCTACTTATTTCATGGTGCCTGATAGTAATGCGGGTGAGATAATTGGTGTGGCTGTTTTCAGAGATAAAGAAGCCTACGTGGCTAATGGAAATAGTCCCGAACAGCATGAAAGATTCATGAAACTAAGAGTCTTGCTAGAAGGTGATCCGGAATGGACCGATGGGGAATATTTAACCCTGTAGTATTGACCAATGTTAAATGCAGGTGATGAGCTACAGCTTTCGGAATGAACAGTTAATTGGAGTAACCTAATGTACAAGCTACCCCTCTCGCTTACCTTATCGAGATTCGTTTTGGGTATCCTAGTACCTATATTGATTTGCATAGATACCTATATCTGTACATTGCTGGCGCTTGTGTTATTTATTTTAGGAGCCTTGAGTGATGCTGCCGACGGAGCAATTGCGAGACGCAAATCACAACAAACCAAATTCGGGGCATTTATCGATCCTATAGCCGATAAGTTTCTGGTTTTTATGGTCCTCATAACCCTGGTATATAGGGCAGACTCATGGATTATATTGGCTATATCGTTAGTAATAATAGCTAGAGAAATTTTTGTGATGTCTTTACGTGAATGGGCTTCCGCCAATGGTATTCAAGATAGTGTAAAGGTCTCGAGCTACGGCAAACTTAAAGCAGTAATACAGATGACCGGGATAGCGATATTGATTGGTACTCCGGTAATCAGTAATTTATACCTCTATGAAATCTCTATAGCTATACTTTCCGTTGGAGCCTTGATTGGACTGTATTCAGGTTTCTTATATTTTAAACAACCCTTTAAGGCGGGTGTACTGCATTAGTACCAAGTCTGCCTTGGAATACTGATCCGAGTTTCTTGTATTTCTATCCAGATGAGATTAGTTTACTAAGTTAGATCACGTTGTACGTGATTTTGTGAAAACGAATAGTGTTGCTGTGTCGGTACATTAACAGGCCGCTTTACTATCATGATATGAACGGAGTTTGTAATTGAAATATAGAAGATTGGGCAAGACTAATCTAGAGGTATCCGAAGTAGGACTCGGTGGTGCCGGTATTGGGCATGCCTGGGGTGCTATTACAGATGAAGAATGTGTTCGCACAGTTGAGAGAGCTCTGGAACTCGGGGTTAATTTTTTTGATACTTCGCCAGTGTACGGAAATGGTCAGTCAGAAATTAACTTGGGTAAAGGAATTGTATCTCATAGGAATGATGTAGTGATTGCTTCGAAGGTAAGACTTAGAACTGCTGATCATCTATCTAACATGCGGTCGGCTATTCGAGAATCACTAGATAATAGCTTTGAAAGGCTAGGGACAGACTATGTGGATATCTTACAGATACATCACCAAATAGGGATGGATAGAGGTGAATACATGTCTGCGGTTGGACCTCCGCCTCGCTATGCCTATCGGTTAGACGAGAATGATGCTGTAGAGATATCGGAAGTACTTGATGAGTTGATAGCAGAGGGTAAGCTTCGGTACAAGGGTATAACCGCTTGGGATGGAGATGGAGCGGTTATCCAGAATTTGTTAGATTCTGGCAGATTTGATACTGCTCAGATTCTTTACAACGTTCTGAACCAAACCTCTTTGGTGACTCCTCCTGAAGAATTTGCTGACATTGATCAGGGTCAAACCCTAAAAGCCGCGCATGAAAATGATATCGGAGTAATCGGTATACGCTCTCATGCTGCAGGCGCGTTATGTGAGTCACTAGATCGCGATGTTGATCCTGAATCGGAGGTTATGCGTGATTTCCAGAAGAGCTCGCTAATAAAAGGATATCGTGATGACGTTTTTGCTACCATATCTCAGATAGCTACTCGATTCTGCTTAGATAACTCAGGCATTCACACAGTTATACCTGGGGTGAAGACTATACAAGAATTGGAAGAGGTTGTCCTATGTTCTGAAATGCCCTCACTCCCAGATGATGTGATTGCCAGTCTAAAGACCCTCCATCAAAGCAATTTCAGAACAGTGTCCTAGGAATTTAAAGACCTATAAATATGATCAGAGATATCTTAGGAGATAGATGAATTCAACCATAACTTCGATCGCTGGTATAGAGGTTGGTCATTATACAGACCTATCCAACGGTACAGGTTGCACTGTGATTTTGTGCAAGAATGGTGCGACAGGCGGAGTTGATGTGAGGGGCGGTTCACCCGGTACTCGTGAAACAGATCTTCTTAGGCCCATGCGCAGGGTAACTGAAGTTCACGGTGTTGTATTGAGCGGTGGTAGTGCCTATGGACTTGACGCTGCCACTGGTGTTGTAGAGTACCTAGCTGGCCAAGGAATAGGGGTTAAAGTTGGGCCTACAGTCGTCCCCATAGTGTCATCGGCAATTTTATTCGATCTAGGTGTGGGTAATTCAGAGGTAAGACCGAATGCAGCTAACGGAATGTCGGCTTGCGAGACAGCCAGCGTGTCCCCAGTGATTCAAGGTACCGTTGGAGCAGGAACAGGTGCGACTGTTGGCAAGGCATTAGGTATAGACTCTGCAATGAAAGGCGGAATCGGGTCTTCTTGTTTGACATTGCCGGACGGTACAAGTGTAGGTAGTATCGTAGCTGTTAATTCATGGGGAGGAGTTATTGACCACAAGAAAGGGCATATTGTGGCGGGACCGCTTTCGGGAGATCCTAAACGCCCCACCGATACTTTAGAGTTATTACTTAAAGCCGATCCTATTCTGGGGGACGATGTATTGTCGAATACCACCATAGGACTGGTTGCTACTGATGCTACACTCACGAAAGAAGAAGCTAACTTTTTAGCGCAGGTCAGTCATGATGGTCTAGCCTTGTCTATTAGCCCCTGTCATACGATACGGGACGGGGACACGATGTTTAGTATGGCTACTGCTGAGAAGGCAGTGTCTTACGATATCACCAGTTTATGCGCAGCGGCAGTTGAGGTGACTGGCCAAGCCGTTCTCAATGCGGTTCATTCTGCTACCGGCCTTTTTGGATTTCCACCTGCTAGTGAGTTTTAAATATCATGTTGTCGGTACAAGCAATCGTTTTGATGTTCAGGAAATATATCTGGAAATAAATAGGTCTATGACGGATACCATAAGCTTGCTAATTTCAGGTTCAGAGTCAAATGAGTGTCCTTTCCCTGCCAAAAGTAATAGGTCAGTTGGTACATTACATTCTTCCAGCAGCTGGAACATTTCTAATGTAGATGCATGGTTAACTCGGTCGTCATCAGTGCCATGAATAAGCAGAGTTGGTGGATAATCTGGTGAGATGTGTTCTAATGGAGAAGCGTCTCGAATAGACTGGTTCGACGGGTCTGGCCCGAGTATTTTCGCTATATCATCCCTAGCAATAGCACTCCCAATGTTTATCACAGGTGCTATCCCAACGGTCCCCGCAATTCTGGGTGCTCCCTCAGGCAATTCATTTATTATTGGTGACATTAAAGCTAGATGTCCTCCTGCCGATTTCCCAGCTATTAAGGTCCGTTTATCCTTAGATTCAGATAGATTTACTGTGTCATCAAGCCATTCAAGCAGGTCTTTTACATCTTGAATTTGTGCAGGCCATATAGCCTCTGTTGCAACACTGTATTGTGCGGTGATGCAACGATATCCAAGAGTCGCCAATGGTATCGCAAATCTTTCTGCCAATGGTTTGTAATTAGCTGTTAACCAGCTTCCTCCCGGCAATAATAATATATTTATCTGACTATCCGAAGTAGGACAGACCCCATCGTATACGTCGATGTTCAAATCTATTCCAGATTGTCTCTTTACCGTAATATTTTCAGATATGGCAATATTTTTCAAAATGAAATGTTCATCCTGTTAGTTAGTAAAATTATAAATATATCGACCAAGAAGGCTGATGACTGCATAAAGTAAGACACATAAAAGAATGCATCGTACTATCAGTTTTCTGGATTTAAATAATTTCATTTGAAGACTTCTCTCTATTTATTTCCTTTATCGTAAGGTAAGACCGCCATCTACGTGAATAGTTTGCCCTGTTATGAATCTGGCATTTTCGGAAAGCAGGAATTCCGCCAGCGCTGCGGTGTCGTCCGGAGTCCCAATTTTTCCCATCGGTATTTTAGATGCGGCTTTTTGCCATGCATCTTCAGATATTGCCGAATGAGCCCCATCTTTTTGGGTATATCCGGGAGCTATGCAGTTAACCGTGATTCCTTCTGGTGCCAACTGTGCTGCTAGCGATTTTGCCAAGGCTTCCAGAGAAGCTTTAGCTGCCGCTGTCGCCGGAAACAGACTCTCGTCGTCGAATACATGAGCAACAAAAGAACTTATAGCTAGGACTCTCCCTGAAGGGGATGCGATCAGATTAGGGATAGCCTTGTCTACTAGTTTGAAAAAAGCTTCTGGCATAGATTGGTGAGATAGTCTCAAATCTTCATATGAAATATCGCCAAACTGTCCACGTTTCGCGTACCCTGCATTGCTTACGACTTGATCAAGGGAATTGAAAGTATTGGTTGTGTGATCTATAAGGTCCCCAGGGGAATTCTCGTGTCCAAGGTCATTTAATAGCGTTGATACATTGCTTCCCTTAGCTTTTACTAAATCTGCAACATATTTTAAGCCTGTAGCGTTCTCCCGAGAATGGAGCACGAGATTAGTTTCAGGAGACGCAAGTCGATGTGCTATTGCTGCTCCTATCCCACTGGCTGCCCCTGTAATTAATATAGTTTTCATAACTAACTTTCATCTGACGGAATGAAATTTTTTTTATGTAGAGTTATGATAATAGAGATTACTGTGTTATTCCGGATATTACCTGATTATACGGGAAATCCAGACACGTATACTGAGTGTAGTTAATATATCATCTAACAGCAGCAATATTTAATAATGGAGTTGAGTAGTTGAGTTCGGATTTTGTTACTAATGAAGAAATTGTTCAGGAGGCGCGGCGGCGACTCTCTCAAGGGCCATGGGATTATTTAGTTGGAGCCTCAGAATCGGAAACTACAATGAGGCGTAACCGGCTAGCTTTTGACACCGTGGCTTTTAGGCCCAGGGTATTTGTTGATGTCTCTTCTGTTGATACTTCGACGAGTATTGTCGGTATACCGATGAAATTGCCGGTGATGTTGGCCCCAATCGGGTCACTTCAAGTATTTCATCCTGAGGGTGGAGCTGCGGTCACGTCTGCTGCAAGTAAATTTGAGACCTTGCACGTAGTTAGTTCTGTTACGCAACCCTCTCTAGAGGACATTGCTGGTACTACTGATTATTCGAAGGCATTCCAGTTATATATCCATGGTGATTGGGAATGGACCAAAGATATGTTGGATCGCATAAAAACTTCAGGCTATAAGGCAATATGTATAACGGTCGATACAGCGTCCTATAGTAATAGGGAGAGGCCATTGTTGAGCCGTTGGGTGCCGATGTCTCAACGTAATCCTCCCGATCCTGTATGGCAAGCATCGGTCACCTGGGAGACCATAGAACGGATTAGGGATTACGTTGATCTGCCACTAATGATTAAAGGTGTTGGGACAGGGGAAGATGCGGCTATATGCATAGAACATGGCGTAGATGTAGTATGGGTGTCTAATCATGGTGGCCGACAATTGGATCATGGTTTAGGAACTATGGATATATTGCCAGAGGTAGTAGATGCCGTGGATGGTAAGGCAGAAATCGTTCTGGATGGGGGAGTGCAGAGAGGTAGCGATGTATTGAAGGCACTCTGTCTTGGTGCTAAGGCTGTTGCTATTGGTAAGTTGCAAGGATGGGGTTTATCTGCCAACGGGTCTGATGGAGTGTATAGGGTGTTGGAAGTGTTGCAACAAGAGATGCAGATTGCCATGAGACTTATGGGAGTCACATCAGTATCCCAACTAGGTCCACATAGAGTAACAAGAGCACAGGCAACAACAGAGCCCCATGAGATGAGCTCTTGGGTTAATATGCCTATTAACAGAATTAAGTAATATTGCAGGGGTTGTGTATGGGATTTATTGAATACAATGCAAGGGCTTTCCTGGTCATAGTCCTCGCACTAGTGCTTTGTTTAATTGCAATAGGTTGCTCTACTAATGAACCACCAGACACACCAGATATAGAGGCAACTATTGCAGCTGCCATCGCTAAATCTTATCCCACGCCGGTATCAAGTGATTCAAAATCTATAGAATCAGAGGTTGCATCAAGAGTTCAGGCCACCATGTCTGCGCAGCAACAGGAGCCTGTTGTTGCAAAAAACCCTGATCCAGTTCAGTTGATAGCTCCGACTCCTCGCCCTGCGATTGTATTGGATCCTACTGAATCTGTTGATATCAATCCTACTCCTGCACCTACCCCTATG
>VFFT01000041.1 GCA_009392775.1 SAR202 cluster bacterium
CTACCAAAAGAAAAACTATGAATCCCATGCAGAAATAATAACCCACCCATTCTAGCCCCTCAATACCAGCGAAAGGACCTACTACAAGGGGGCTATAATGAGCTAGCGCCACTCACCACCTAATTAATTGTTATAAAATTGCCCTAACTGGAGTCACTTCAACGTCCCAATATCCGATAACCGGCTCCATAAGCTCGGTTATCTTTGCGATGTCATCTGTTTCTACAAACATAAAGTGCAAGTGCGAAGTCGGGAGGCTTCCTCCTGCTATAAACTCGACCCCGATTTCATTACACCTCCGAGGCCAATCCGTAACTGGTGGAGTTCCGTCTCCTCTGTGAACGGCACAATTGTCCGGAGTATGATGTGAAGATATATGAAAACGCATTGAATCTCCTCCTAAATAGTAAACAATCCTTAGCGATCAGATCGTTGTTTCAAAGGTTATTTGCCCCATGCTCCGGAGTCTTTCCTCATTGCTACTGCATCATTCACCGGTAATATTTCCACTTCACCTACCCACATTTCCGAATGCATTAATAAAACTACAGAGTTGTAATCCTCCGCTTCCATAAATGCATAATACCTGTGAGATGACTGATATCCTCCCACTGCTAATACTTTTACGTTCTCGTTACCCTCAATCCAATTCTGCCTTTGCGCGGCCTCGGCTGGAGACAATTTTCCTTCATCTCTCATTCTACCTCTGCAAGTTTCCCAAGAATGCTGCGCTGTAACATGGAATAGCATAAGTCACCTCTTTACATAGTATTACTTCACCAAACATACAACATTTTCCTATAGGAAACTAGCATTAAGGCTAAGATCGCAACAAACCGACAGTGCAAAGGCATTTATCGCCCCTTTGAGATCACCGTATATTCACTAAAATCTACCAATAAGATTGGTTTAATCGCCAACTTAGGAGTTAGTAATGCACTCATTCCAACACAGAGACCGAGTTATCATATACCTCGAGTGCACAACCACCGATGGTGAATGGGTTAGTGTACGTCTTGCGGGCCGCTTCAATTAAGCATCAATCAGAGAAGAAAAAGCCCCAACTAATTAGTTGGGGCTTTTTCTTCTCCAGGAAATCACCAGGAAAAAACCACGCAATGTCTACACGTCGTTTGCAAGTATAACTGTGGGAGGTCCAGCAACTCCTGCCTCTGCCATTCCAGCTTTTAATTCCTCTTGCCCAAAAAATGCCTGAAATTCATCAATACTGTTCCAAGTGTTCACAACAGTTACCATGTTGGGATCGTCAGCATGTCGTAAAACTACGGCACTTTGCTCACCACCTTCTTTTCGAACGGATTCAAATTTGTCAAAGACGCTTTTCCAAGTGTCAAAATCTTTCACTGGATGGGTGACAATTACGTATGTCGTCATATTTTCTCCTTTTTCAATCTTGTCGATACACCATCTCGACGATGTTTGTCACGAAGTTGTGACTGAATATTTATATACCACTCTTGATTTAATGTAAATCAAGAGTGGTATATAAGAAGTTACTACGTGTAACCAGTCGAACATGTGAACGTATTTGGAAAACACCTTAGGATTGGAGCTAACCGCATTATATGCCACCTATATCTGACTACCTACATTAAGTCGAAGGCTGCTTTGCATATTTGCTAGTGCCTCGCACCTCAGCGATGATAGACATTATGTTTAGCAGGATAGTGAAGAGCCAGAACGGACCTAGTAGCAGCGAGAAGTATCCAATGTCAGCATCAGGAGACAAAGTTACTAATCCCTCAACTAGGGCTGGTACAACAGTTAGATAACCGAGTGTCGGAACTGCCAGTAAAACAGCGCCAATCTTTCCCTTAACTAAATATGCGGCAGCAATCAGACCGCCAATCGGAAGGACGATTATAAGGAAACCTACTCCTTCGACCGCGAAAGCTATATAAATATGGAAAACCACAATTACTGCATTAGCAATTGCTGCGTTTCGAATATCCGAAATAAAACTCATTATCGCCATGCCCAAACCTCTCCTGCTAGTTATATGTGGGGTCATTATATTATCTGAGTTTAGCCACATAGCCCTGTGATGTAGTTATCCTATATGAAACCACCTAACACATAGGTTAAGTGACTATCATACTATGAATACAGAAAAAACCTCCTCCGATTATGGAGGAGGTTTTAGCCTTTTATCCTACCAGCTTATTGCATTACAATCGAATAACCAGACTAGGTACTGCTTGCAACATTCCATGGAGTATTACCACTGAATTCATAAATTACTGCTACCTCATTACCTTCAACCCACCCGTCGTGCCCCGGTTCTATAACGTATGCATCTCCAGCTTTAAACTGAACCTCTGTCCCATCATCATGTTTGGCACTTACAGATCCTTGTATTACAACACCGACATGCTTGGCCTGACAGCTCTCGGTACCTACGACAGGCTTGATACACGTAGACCACGACCATCCAGGTTGGAGAAATGCTTTCGTGACTTTCACATCACCTAAATTGACAATATTTGCTTCGGCTTTATCAAAGGTCATCTTTTCATCTGGCTTACTGAAATCGTTAGCTACTATATTAGTCATTACATCCTCCCTCACGCTTTGATAACGCCATAATACACCATCAAATCAAGCTTAAAATTGACCCTATGGTCTCGCGGCAAAGCCATAACCGTTGTAATATATCGCCAAACTAGTCGACACTATCTAAAGAACAGAATATCATCTGACCAATATCAACAAGATAGTTACATGGAATTTATCACAAAAAGATTAGGGAGTCGGTAATGATTTCACAATTACGTATCTATACGATAAATCGCGGAAAACTGGATGATTTTGTAGAGGGCTGGAAGAGATTTGTATACCCACTACACTATCAATTCGGTTTCACCATACCAAAGTCCTGGGTTATCAGAGAAAGAAACGAATTCGTATGGATAGTGTCCTATGATGGCCCAGAAGATTGGGACGAGAAACAAAAGGCTTACTACGGGTCGCCGGAACGGGCTGCTGTAGATCCAAAGCTTGACCCTGCCCAATACATTGCCAAGACTGAAAGATGGTTGATCGACCCCGTCTTACCAGAAGACTAGATACTAATCATCTTTCATCAAACCATCTATAAAATAGAGTTCCAGCCTGTCTTGCTCTATAATCCAACCTAACGAGGACTTGTAACGCCCTAATCGTACTACTCCGTTACAAGGCTAGAAGAGGGACCAAACTTGTTAGACGATTCACATAGTCTGATTAAAACATAATATGGAATCCAGAGATAATAACGGCAATATCTTTTACGAACACGCGGATCTTCTACATGAATTCGATGGCAGGTGGTTTAAATGGACTGATTACGAATTCAAGGAGACCCCTGATATAAACGGTAATTTAAAAAGATATATTTCGCCTATTGTCGACAAAAGCATATTTCCTGACATTAGCATGTACCGGGTACAACCAGAACCGGAGCGATACCATCCCGTAGTCGGGTACAGAAGCAATAGAATTGAATCCCAAAATTCAAAACTAGCATCACCTAAAAAGACCATTCATTACAAGACACTTATAGATTTAGCAAACGACATAGACGATGACGATGCAATACTAGACTTTTACCGGGAATACGGGCCACTCGGATTACTTCAACACAATGCATTAACTATAAAAAAGCACGGGCGATTCAGAAGGAAAGAGCGCAACCCATGGGAATTGATCCCATCGAAGGACATATTCTATAAAATGAATAATGGGTGGATGCATGAAACTTATATATGTGTTGACCCCCTCGGACCTCTGTATCACGCTTACAAAAACGCAGAAATAGATACCAGGGGCCCCTTTGATATAGAGCTAAACAATCTTCTAGCTCGCGAATTAAACACAGTAGATTATTTCACTGAACAACAGGTCTACTATCCAGACGAGTTGATCCCTATAGAATTAGAGAATGGTGAAAGAGATAGCACTGTTACAGTAATTACAGGTAGAGAAATATATTCTGATCCGTACGTTATAGCACAATCAAATCCATTCCACTCTAAAGTGACACAACTACCGATTGGATTCGGATTATCTCCCTACTTCGCAATCACTGGAGATAGGACTACTTACGATTATCCTTGCCCTCAATCAAAGCAATTTATGAAACAATACGTGGAAGAGGTCGATTTCTTCCGTTACACAGTAACCTCGTTCGCCCAAATTTATGAGAAGATCACGAATCCTGATAAATTCATTGATCAAGATGTGAGAGAAGCATACCAATATTTGTATGCGGGTAATGACGTAAACATATCTAGCAGTCAGGCTTCCTCAGAAAAACCAACGGATCTCTCCGACTACGATTCTTTATTGGGATGCTTTATATTCTCGATGATTGATGGGTTGTCAGACACAAACAGCTTTGATAGCTGCATCGCACCTAAAAAACGAGACCAGGGTTTATGCGGTAGAATATTCGTAAAACAGTATCCTAATCAAAAATATTGCAGTAAAAAGTGCGGCAACAGGACTAGGACTCAGGAATTCAGGAAAAGAGTCAAGCAATATACGGTCCAACCTTGATAGAACCCATGATGTTTTTTGCGTCCATATTACTGAATATCATCATGGTGTCGGTTTTTATTTCTGGAATACTATTTATGCTAATAATGGCATTAACCTTTCCCGAGAAAAAATTTAGAGGCTTAGAGAAGAGAAGAACCTTTCCCCTATCTACGAAATGGGCTGCGACTCTCTTGTTAGTTTTTGGTATCAGTTCCAGTTACATTATTGCTAGTGTCGTTTACTAACACACTCCCATAAGAGGCCTACATCGTAACCATATGACTCTTGTAACGTTGTTCGATCTGTTATTGCCTATGACGGGGATTCGCCTTGTCACAACTTTTTGGGTTGTACTTATAGTTATGGGAGCCATAACGGCCTATTTTCAGGTAGATTGGGTGCCAACGGGTACTGGCAAACATCCTCTGGGATGCTACCTGACGATAATTGCACTGAGTGGACTAATGATATCCCTATTAATATATCTGATACTATGAGCTTTCTTCGAGTTCGAAACTGGTACGTCTAACACGTGAATACTATATACGGATGTTTAGCTAGAATAAGCGGTCCCGTAGACAATTTAGAGACTAATCCTCACCCGTCAAACTCCCTTCATTACGTAGAATAACTTTGGCTTTGCGTGCAATTAAAATTTCCCCAATCAGCGCACCTGGAGGTCCTGTGGTAATCACAGTCACTACTAAAAACCACCAGCCCCAGAGGCGCTGGGCAGCGCCTAACCCTACAACGCTGATTAGTACTAAGAAAGCGATTCCGTGAGTTAACCCAAAAATCTGCACCAATTCCTCATTGCCAGCAAAAGACGCAGACAGAAGCACTACGAGCAGAAGCAAATCCACCAGAGAAGCCCACCGTACAATAATTAACCAACGAAGCACCTGTTTAGCTTCTAGGTATGACTGCATGCTAACCACCAACCCAAAATAATCTCAATAGAATTACTGAAGAAACTTTCATCACCTTAAAGAAAGGCTTACCCTTCACACCCGTTACTTTAATAAGGGTTAAATCCCCTGCTTTATACCTTGTGAACTTGAGGTTTTGTTTCAAAGACTATAACGGCCCACGCAGCTACGATAGACAGTAAAGCCAGTACAGCTGCGATCCAATAGGCAAGGTCATAGTTTCCATTCATATCAAATAATAATCCCGTCAATATTCCTCCGACTGCTGTTCCCATAGTTCGTCCTACATGTACAACACCCATGACAGAACCTAACACATTAGATGGATAAATATCTGCTGCCTTGGCACCCAAAAGCAATCCACTTAAGCCGTCACTTAAACCAGTAAGAGCTACAAATATTATCAAAGCCCAGAGGCTAGCCCCCCCGGTAAACAATAAAATGACTAATACAGCCATAAATGTCATGCCCATAGCAATAGTGAATACTATCTCTCTGCCAATTTTATCTGAAAGGATTCCGAATACGGGCCTGGCTCCTATTCCAAATAAACCTGCCGCACCGATAGCCGCAGCCGATTGCATTTCACCATAGCCTGCCATAACAAAAAACGCGATTATATGTAAGCTTGTCATTTGGTTTGAAATCGATGCTGTCGCCCGTGATACTAGTAACATCCATACTGCTGGTTCCTTTAACGCATTAAACTTGTACGCGTCATCAGATATATCTCCTGACTGTGACCTTGTATCAATGGATGATTCTGTGTTTTCCTCAAGGATATTTTCAGGACTAGGAAATTGCTGAACTGCATCTGGGGCACGTTTTTGCAGCAAAAAGTTTAAGGGGGCGGCTATAAGAAAAAATAAGATTCCAAAGATTCTGAATCCTGCTCTCCATCCGTAATGCGTTATCGCGAGCTGGAGTAACGGGGGAGTTATAGCTTGGCCAGTAGCATTGCCAGAATCAGCAATTCCGAGCATCACCCCTTTTGACTTTGGAAACCAAGGTGCTAACACGGCAGTAGTGGTAAATGAACCAATAGATATATGCCCTAGAGCAGATATAAGGCTATAGAATATAAACAACTGCCACATATGGTTGACCATGCTGCAGGCCCACCATCCAAGCAGAATCACTATACCTGCCAATGGGAACATATATTTTGGACCGATAATATCTAGAATCTTACCAAGAACCGGAGCAGCCAACCCGCCAAAAAATCCCGATGCTGAGAATATAGCAGCCGTCATGGCGGCGCTTCCACCGAATCCTTGCCTCAGAGCTGGAAGGAATACCGGTTGGCTTCTCGTAACTCCGCCTTCTACTATCAGGTTCCCAAAACATAGACCTAATATCACCCAACCATAATTTCTCTTAGGCTTTGTACTTTCCTGATGATCCATAGACTATCCACAAGACCTTTCCGGACGATATAACTTAACCTGAGCGATTCCTTCTCTACGTATAGACCTTTTCACTATATGATTCCCTGCTCGCCCTGCCTACCATAGACTAGCGAGCGACCTTCTGCAACTGATGGCAATATCACCATATAAATCAGCTTTATGAAAATCAATGAACACTGCAGGGCAGATCCATCTGTCTTAGTAGAATATAGTTATATACTAGTGAGATTAGACGTCAAAAATTAACACGTTTAACACTATCGCTTTCGGCAATGCCGTTTAGCATTAATATAGCGGCATTTTGGTTGAAGCACTTAACCATACAGTTTCAGAGGATTAATAATGCCAATACTAGTTGGTCGAATAGCACTGATCGCATTTCTTGTTGCTGTGACAGTAACTTTCATAGTAGTAATATCCGCTGTTCCTGCGATGGGAATAACTATTCTAGACAAAAAGATAAGACGTTTACCTGAACGTAATCGTAAGACATTCTGGATCAGTTTCTTTACCCTATGCGTCCTGGTCACTATCGGGTTATGGATGTTTCTTTTCCCTTAGCCCAAAGTCCTGCTGGGTCTAGCCATTATTAATTGAAACAAAAAAGAACCCCAAGGGGAAATCTTGGAGTTCTAAACCGATACAATATCTACGACCGATACCATATCTATCAGTGGGGGGTGCCTTGACTCAAATATAACAAATTAGTATTACCTTAGAATTACCGAGAGATCACACAGATAACATTACGTTTTGTGATTGTTAATGATCTTGTATAATCTATTGGTAGAATTAATGCCCAACTCGACACAAGCGTTGTAGAGCTTATCTGAGCCTAAAACAATAAACCATGTTACTGATAATATTTTTCTTCTCCCTATTCGTTTTTATTCCCCTTTTCATATTCTTAAGAACTCGACAATAGAAGGCCACTTCTGAGGGAACATATCCTTTTAGACCGCGTGCTTCCAGATAATCACAACTATCCAAACAATCATTACGCTCCCTGAACGTCTACGCATACTAAGCCTCATCATCTCCTAGACACACGTCTGTGAAACCCCTGGTTTTCACACATTTGCACTATTCGCATTTCTTCTATAAAATATTGTCATTCTACGTTTATATACTTATTATTTTCGGACATTATAGCTTCTTTTTTGTGTGATGAAATGGCGTACGATACGCAACTCAAGGAACATGCTAGGAAACTCTGGGAAGAAGGCTTCAGACCAGAAGAAGTTATATCTACTATTCGGGATTATTATTCCTGCACACTGGGAGATAAAACGCTCAGAAGATGGGCCCAAACCGAAGACTGGGAGGATTGGAGACAAGCTCGAAAAGACCGACTAGGTCAACACCAAGATCCTAGTGTAGTGAATGGCGTTTCCGGAATACAGGACCCGATCCTTCATCTATGCTCGGTGTTTGCTCGAAGAAAAGTGCGAGAACACCAAAACACTCATGGTACCGGAGAATCTAGAGTCCAAATCACTAATAACGTCTTAATGGATGTGGCTACGGAATACGAACCAACCCCATCCATAATTGAATATTTGAAACCTGAGATTATGACCTACATATCAAAACTAAGGGAAAGTGATCAGGAAACTGGATCGCTAAGTTTAGACCCAAATATATCTAACACGTAAATCATAATATTGAAAGTGAGAACCAATAAATGAAACATATAACCCTTGCTATCCTGATAGTTATGGAATACCTTGGTATTCTTAAGATTTATTTGAAGGGTGAAAATGACTAAGTAATTATCGCTACAGAAAATGAATATATAGGCCACGCTACTAGTTATATTCAATTTGTATGATTTACTAGTCAAATACCTGCAATAGCAAAATATCCTGTCTCAGTCGCAATGGATTTATAGATGACTCAGTCCAAAGCACCACAATGCCCTCTACACAAAAAACCTATGACTCCTTCGACGATTCGTCCTGAATATAACCAGTCAGACGTGCCAGTGGCAATAGATATAAACTGGCCTAATTCTCCAGAAATCGCATGGGTCTGCTCTGATTGCGCCACGTCTTCCTTAACTGATTATCTTCAAATGATCGAAGAATACGCTGAAAAAACAGGAAAAACCCTCGAAGAGCTAACTGAGGATCCATTCATAGATTGATGTATTAGCTCATGGTTTGTATTTAGATAATCGACTTTGTTAACTGGAAAACCATACCCCTGAATAGACTCCCCTATCTGGTGGAGCAGTGGCAAAAGCTGCCAGTTCAGACATTACACTTTGAACTGTCTCAGATGCATCTCTTGCATTTTGACTGCTCTCGTAAACACCTATTACCGTTATTTCATCCTCTCCAGTAACAGCAACTGCAAATCCAATAATCCCTTCTAATTCAGTCACTAAGCCCGCACGAGAGTCTATCAGCTTCGTTACCTCTTCCATCTTGCCCGGTTGCAAACTAATCACAGTTTTCGATATTCCGGCCATTTTCATGACTCCTTACATTTATGTTACAGATACGACCAATAACAAGTTGAGTTTTATTGTTAGATGTGACAAAGCCAAATAGTCACAACACTTACGAGCGTTTCGGCAATACAGGAGAGCCATCTGGAGGAGACATCTCGCTAGATAATAATGTACATGATATAAAAGAATAATATCCCATCAACGCTCCTAACACGACAGTATTCGCTTCCCCAAACTGGTGTAAAGCCGAGTCAAAAGCCTCTTGAGATACATGATGCTCTTCCATCAATTCTCGACCATACCTAACTATTACCGCTTCTTCTGGTGTAAGGCCATCCAGATGTCCACCATTCGCGACTATATCCACTGCCTCAGGTCTCACCCCTGCCTTTAATGCAGCTACAGAATGAGAAGCCCAAACATAATCACAGTCCCAATGTCGAGCTGCCGTAATTATAGCTAACTCTGTATCGTGATTAGATAAATTACCACCAAAGCGCAACGCGTCGCTGAGGGCGGTAGAACTCCGAGCAACTTCTGGCGCATACATCATTATAGAATGAGGACCATTGATGCGATTTCGAGACCCTATGATGGAATCGAACGCCACCAATGCATCACCGCTTACCTGATCTCTATTCGTAATCGGTTTCAGTCTGACCATAATTTATCTCCTGCTCAACTTTTCGAAGTTTCGGGAGTATAGCACAGAATATACACTGGAAAATGCACCGAAATCACATATACTTTAAGAGTGATTGACCTCTAGACCCTACAAAAGCTTGTGGGCAATCAGAATCCATCGCTAGTAATAACATTACTTGATGTAGTCATTTAATCCGGAGTTTTCTGACCATCCCAATTATCCAGGCATCCGCGTCCCGTCCAAGCCACCAACTCATCGTAAATTTTCTCTCTCACGGACAACGTTATACCCAACATCGTAAATGATCCAAAATCTAATGGGCCTTCAAAAAGATGCTGTACAACCCTATCAATGGGAAGCTGAGCCCCCAGATCCTCTGGTAAATCTAGTTCGATACCGTTGTATTTCGCACAAGCTATACATATTTGTTTGAAAGTCGCCTCGGAATATGCTGACTCTTGAATAGCTGAATGTATAAAACGTAAATTTGGATACATCATCCTCCGCCCATATATTACAACTACCATCCAGAGAGGTCGTACAAAAACACCCCAGCCGATATGATCTGGGGTGTTTTTGTAAAAACGGGTCTACCAATCCGGACTAGTATATCTTATGCCAATCAGCATGCCACATTACTTCAATTCTATTACCGTCGGGATCGTTGACAAAAACTCGTTGTTTTGGGCCATTCGTAGTCGGTTCCCCGACAAATGATTCCCCTGTACTTTCAAAATTGGCTTTCCATGCATCCCAATTTTCTACTTCTACCGCAAAATGATTTCTTGGGTGTGGATCTGGTTCGCCTCTGACGGCTATATGAACTTCTGAAGAGCCCAACTTCAAATATCTGGGCTTATCTTCAGTCCATTCCGCTCCAAATACCTTCTTGTACCAGGCCTGGCTTTTTTCCACATCACTAACCGATATATTAGCGTGCTGAATGCAACTCACTCTAATACTGCTTTCAGGAACGTAAGAAGGTATGTAAGGATTTCGTTCTGACATAACTATTTCTCCTTTGCCGGTATAATTCCGACATGATACAACTAGACTTAAAAAATAGAAAGAACTAATACTTTATAAACACTCGTTAGTCGTTAATTGTTTAGTCAGATCCAAACGGTATTACCAATAAATGTATTAAGCCTTATAATCCTATGCGATCACAGCCACACTAGCTGTTACACTTAGACTTATTCATAATATGTATACTTTCCTTAATCGGGAATAACCTGTAATATGCGCCAATGTAGATTAAGACTAAAGGAGTTTTTAAATCATGCCATCAACAAACGGGTATAAGACATTCAACTTCTCTTTCATCGTCCCAGAAAACAAGACGGATGATATGGAGAAAGCAATTGCAAGCCACGGTGCATGGATGCGCGAAACACACTCTATATACACTCGTGCAGACCCGAACTATGGTTTCTTGGGAACCCTTGTAGACTACTACTGGTCGAAGTCACCTGAGATGAATAACCCCTTGGATCCCGAAGCAGGAGCCACTGGCAATATTCTTTACTCCTTGAACGAGGTTTACACTCGACCAGAGGGTACTGATGCACACATGGAAGCTGCTCCCTCATGGGAATCCTTCGAAGAGTTCCTAGCACTGACTGGTGAGTTTCAGTCTCAAATGATCATGGGTGGAGACGTGATCCAGTCCATGTTTGCAGACGAAGAATAATATATATTTGCGTGAGCCTGGAATAGACTCAGATGCTTAAATCTTGATTATTCCAGGCTTAGATCCCAAGTTCCTACGATCACATCCGACTCGCGCAGACAGCGCACCGTCACTTTATCTCACTAATTATTCCCTATAACATCACCACATCCGGTCATACTAGACCAGGCCCATTAAATGCGAGTCGATCTGCACATTTACCGTAACTTGGCGTTAATCATTGTTCAACCACAATAGACTGATAAAATACGTTAACCATAAATTTTAATCTTATACAGATACTAGGAGAAAACACTATGGCAAAGAAAATTAGATTGGGTTTTGTGGGTGCCAATATTAACTCATTATGGGCATCTCAATCCCATTTTCCAGCTATCATGGCAAGTCCTGATGTTGAAATGACTGCGGTTTGCACATCAAGAGCTGAAAGTGCTGAAGAAGCCCGTCAAACTTTTGGTGCTAAATTTGCCTTCCATGATTTTAACGATATGGTCTCATGTTCCGAAATTGACGCCGTTGCTGTCGTAGTACGTGTACCATCGCATTACGAACCCACCAAAGCTGCGATCAACGCTGGAAAACATGTGTATACAGAATGGCCACTTGGCAGGACTACATCCGAAGCTGAAGAGCTCGCTAGTCTCGCCAATTCCAAAGGGGTACATACTGTTGTCGGACTGCAGTCACGTGTTAGCCCTGCGTTACTTTATGTCAAAGAGCTTATAAGCGAGGACTATGTAGGAGAAGTACTATCATGCCACGTCACTACCATGCGTGACGGTGCGCTGGAACGACCATCGAGCAGAACATGGCAAAGCGACGTAAATATGGGAGCAAATACCCTTACTATTGCTACAGGACATGTAATTGACGCTCTCCGGTTCGTACTGGGAGATTTCAATAAAGTTGCCTCCATGATTACTACGCAAGTACCACGATTGTATGAAACCGATACCAACCAATTTGTTGAAGTCACTTCACCTGACAATATTCGAGTTTCTGGAACCCTTTCCCGAGGAGCAGCAGCTTCGGTACATGTCGGAGCAGTACCCTGGGCAGGCAGCGGTTTTCGTATGGAAATATATGGTAGAGAAGGGACTTTAGTAGTCACCGGAAGTGTATCTTCACAACGTGGCGAGATGTTACGCATACAAGGGGCACAAAAAACCCAAGATCTAGAAGACCTAGAAATACCTCAACGATTTATATATGTTCCAGAAGATTTTCCTGATGGAGACCCGTTCAATGTGGGTCAGATGTACGCTTTATTTTCCAAAGCGATCCAGAGTGGGTATAACTCTTTACCTACATTTGATACGGCAGTAGATCTGCATAAATTCCTAGACAAAATCACTCTAGCCTCTACTACAGGAAATGAACAAAGCATATAAAGCATATGGATCGTTTAAGCAAGCTAATACCATGGCGATCCATATACCCTTCTTGTCATTAGCCGAGAAGTATTTTCGAGTACACCCTAACTAACAGCAGGCTCGTGCCGTTTCAAGAACTCACGAGCTTGTTCAACAGCTTCTTCAATATGCTCTGCTGAGTCTTTCCAAGGAAATCGAGTTAGTTCGGAATTAGGCGCTAGACTCGCAACTTCCATAGCAGTTTCGTACGGGTGTGCCGGAACGTTATCAGGGGCTATTAGGAGTGGCGTTTGTAAGGAACTGACGAATTCTCTAGATACTGTAAACACAAAATCTGCTCGGTTGGTGTACATACTGGTCAAGAATTCGTGGACCATATCCATCGTCACCTCTGAACGCTTCTCGCACAGCGGAGGCCCCCAAGCCTTAATATTATTCTGATAAAAAAGGTCCGGCATTTCTGCCCTGAATCCACTTGGCTGCATCATAGCAGCAGCCACTATTCGATCAGGAGCTAGCCTTAGAAGATTATGGATCATAGGACCTCCGATACAAAACCCCATGAGCAGGAAACTTTTAACCCCGAGATAATCCATCAATCCAAGTTGATCTTCTGAATAGGCATCCCATGGCCGATCGATTTCCAACGGTCCACTCGATTGGCCTTCACTCGCGTTCCTGAGATCAGATGTTATGCACCTAAAGTCACCTTTATACCTCTCCATAGGATTGAAGGGTTCCCTCAGGGCTGCCATAGTCGAATTAAGCCCTCCACCTGGGATTATCAGCAACGGGAATCCTTCCCCTGCTTCTTCGTAATGAATTCGAACATCACCATTTTCATAGAACGGCATCTCGTATTCCTCCTAAACTATTCCGTCTAATTAGCACATTAACCAAGAATGGAGCATATTGTAAAATCAGAATGGTATTCTCACCAAACTACATAAATGAGATGTACCATTCCAAATTCCTAAACTATGGCTCCTATCCGCCGCTTGGTACATGACGAAGTAGAAATTCCCTAACCTGACCAATAGTCTTTAATTTAATATCTGGATCCTCCTTCCAAGGGTAAGCCGTCTTTTCAGCTTTGGGAGCCAAGTCCGCTAAGTCCATCGCAGCCTCTAAAGAATGGGACGGTGTATCATCAGGCATAACTAGCATTGGTGTCTGGCATGAGCTAGCAAAATCACGAGATACACAATACGCAAAGTCAGGCTGAATCCGATACAAGTTATGTAAATAAGCTTCGCACTGCTCCATGGTCACATCACTTCTATTAGAAAGTAATTCCGGAGCCCATAAATCATGACCAGAGTTGTACATGGAGTCTGGTTCTTTAGTGTTATGACCAACCGGCTGACATAGTACTGCAGCCAATACTCTTTCAGGAGCACGTTCAATTAATTTGAGTGCAAAAGGACCTCCAATACAATATCCCATAAAGAAAAATTCCTTGATTCCCAAATGATCCATCAAACCTAGTTGGTCATCTGCAAAAGCTCCCCACGGGTCATCAACTGCTATCGGTCCTGTAGACTGCCCTCCATTAGCATTGCGCTGGTCCATAGTAATGCATCGGAAATCGTTCTTAAATTCTTCCACAGCATTAAATACCTGTCCCGGCCAATTGCTTATCAACGAGTTAAGACCACCTCCAGGCGTTACTAGAAGAGGGAATCCAGAGCCTACTTCTTCATATTGAATTGTTACATCACCTCTAGTATAAGACGGCATACGATCATCTCCTTATCCGAATCTTGTTTGTATCAAGCGCTATACATCGTCCAGTAATCAAAATCACGATGATTTCTATTTGCAACCTGACGAATAGCTCTACAGCCCAATCCTAAAACTTATCTGCCTAATCTGCAATATAATCTAAGCCACTATCTATCTTGTGCCAATATTTAAAAACAAACTCAGTTACGCGACCTATAAACCTATAAACCACGTTTCTGATTTTTTATACTATATTTGATATTCAAAAATCGGGGGTAGTATGCCAAGCCTCTCTCAACTACGACAGAGAAAGTTTCTGACTCAAAAGCAACTGGCCAGACATATTGATGTTCCCTTACCGGTAGTATTATCGTGGGAACGGGGTATCTTTGAACCAAGATTGAGAGACCTACAGAGAATTTGCGCGACCCTAGAAATATCTATTGCTGACATAGACTTTCCTGACACTCCTCCATTACTAGGAATCATGAGAGAATATGAGGAATTAAAGAAAGGGGACCCTCAGTTTCTATCAAGCGTTCGAGGTCGTATAGCCGGACAATAAGGCGCTCACATATCTCTAATGGGAAAGGTGAAAAAAAGAAATATGCTTCAACAAGGATCCAAGCTACCATCCTTAACATTCAAAACTGTCTCAAACGGCTCTATTACAATACCCGATGACATTACCAGTCGTTATGCAGCTGTTCTATTCTACCGAGGTCATTGGTGACCACCATGCAATCGGCAGTTGGCCGAATGGGAATCTGCCAAACAGAGTTTGTATGAACTTGATGTTGAAATCTACGCTATAAGCGTAGATGACCTCGAAGACGCAAAAAAAGTTGTGAATTCCAACAACATAACATATACAGTGGCCTACGGAGCGACAGAAGAACACCGGACTGCTATAGGCGCCTGGAAAGCATCTGATCACCATGGTGAATATATTCAACCCGCTGAGTTTCTATTAGGTAGAGGGGGAGTAGTGTTAGGTTCTATGTACGCATCCGGACCTGTTGGCCGAATGAGGGTAGACGAGGCTATAAGCTTGATAAACAATCGTGAGAGGCGCAGGTTAAATAATAGATAAAATAAAGCCATGAAAAAGGAGAGGCCATTAGTGGCCTCTCCTTTTTCATTTTAGTCCTAAATTTAAATTAACCCTGTTTTACCAAATTGATACCACTTAAAATGAACCAAATACACCATATTATGTAAACTATGCCACCAACCATCTGAGCCATTTCTGACTGCGCTGGATCCAATAGCATGACAACGCCAAGAACACCTGATATTACAGCAGCAATCGCGACTATATATGACAAGATCTTATTGATACCTTCTCTGGAAGCTATAGCCAAACTGAGCATTAATACGCCGATGCATGAGATCACTCCTGCCACGTTACTTAAACCCGCTGAAACCGTGTATGCTGCCATAGCATCCCCAGGCCCAGCAGCCACAACATGTTGAAGCCCAATACTAGCGACCCATCCAATAGTAGCTATCAATATAAACTGGACACCAAAGCTACCCCAAGCATTACTATCACCAGCATCATTCAATGTTCTGATACCAAAAAGCCACATGATTAAACCAAGAGGTATCAGTAAAGCAGAGAGACTGGTTATCATAGCATTGCTCTGCATAGCTGCCATTGACGCTGCTGCGTCTGCTGTATCTGCCGGACTTATGATCATATTGCCCGGCTGCAGCATGTAAAAAATCAGCGCCAATACAGGCCCGATTATCAAACACATCCCCCCCAACTTGTTCCTAGACATATTTCCCATGTCTTTCCTCCTTTTAACCATACGAATGTATCGGTCGTCCGTATACATTATTCCTTTGTCAAGTCGGTTTACAACAATATTTACGACAAGTTTCTACGAATTGTGCATTGTATCCTCTTGTACTAGCACTGGATTGTAGTACTATACCTTCAACTAGATTCTGTTTATGCCTTCCAATCACCGCCTGACAACCTTAGACCAATCGAACACGAATCCAAGAACCCGAATCTCAACATACCGATGTTTAAAAGCACTTATATACTGAACGGACCATTTGCCTTACGGATATTCGGAGCCCTCGTAGCTTCGATACTCCTATCATTCTTTGGAGATATACTCGGTCGCACATTCAATCTATTCGTGGGGTACCCTTGGTCTCAATCCATACACGTAAATATCCATTATTTATTCATAGCGATTTTCGCTGGGATAGGATCTGCATTACCGTGGATAAATACCCGTCAGCCCGTCACTCCCATCCTAACTAAAATAGTCATCACGATATTTGTAGCGATAATTGCTTTATATATAGCAAAATATTTCGATTCGGGCGTTGATCAAACGTATTGGTGGAGCAAGTACGCAACCAGCACAATTTTACATATCAGTGCCGCGATAACATCTACTGCTGTCGCCATCCTCATACATGTTATTGGAGCTCTTAAGGGTCAAGAATGAAATAAAACTAATTGTTCCCTTCAGAAACATCTCATCCATCAATATTTTGCACCCAGTCAAAACCTATGACTCAGGCCATTGACTACATATCTCTACCGATTCGCTAACATATATATTCATAATATCAAGTATTAGGTCAATAATTATGCAATATATATTGACAGAAAATATTTCCAATGATATTTTTGTGACGTTTTCCGTAATAAAACTATTACCTGAAGATACAGGGGAGCGCACAAATAGATAAACAGAAACCAAAACGTTCAGACTAAACCCAGAATACTAACCGGTACAGCGTAGAACTTCCCATAGAAGACCGAAGTACATTCCAATCTAGTATTAGGAGAATCAGTATGAACAGGTTACAGTTAAAGTCTCATTTGTTGAGCAGATTAGTAATACTCGGAATTGCCTCTGCGTTATTAATGTCAATAGCATGTGGCACAGCAACAGAAACAACAAAGAGCAGTACATCGGATACACCGTCAACATCTTCTGGAGTCACAGCAAAGCCAACCTCAGCACCAGATCCCAAGTCCGCTGCCTCTGGAGGTGATAAAGTCACTATACTAGTAGGCGGATGGGGCGGTAGGTTCGCCCCGCTATATAACAGCGGATGTCACGCTTTTGGTATTAATCACGGCGGGTTCTTAGTACGCAGTGATGAAAACCGGCAAGCTATCCCAGGGATTGCAACTGACTGGCAGGTATCTGATGATGGCCTAACGTGGACGTTTACCATTAGAGACAATGCTGTATTCCATGATGGAACACCTGTTACAGCAGATGACGTTGAATTTACCTGGCTCCAGACCTGGGGACCGGGTGCGTTAGAAGTAGCCACTTCAGCAACGGCAATCAATAACGCTAAGAATACAGCAAAGATTGAAAAAACAGGCAGAAACCAGGTTAGTGTCACCCATAACGATGTTGCCTCTGGTTTCCCGTCGTTAATGTCAGATTTCACAGGATCATGCCACGGCCTAGTATTACCCAAGAAATTCTGGGACGGTGCCGACATACACGATCAGGATAGGGCCGTTGAATATGACCAGAATCCCATTGCTGCTGGACCGTTAAAAATGCTAGATCTAATCCCTGACGAGAAAATGGCTTTTGAAAGCTTCGAAGATTACTATGACAAGGACCGACAAATACCAATCAAATATGTGGATCTATTCAAGGTGCCGGATCTTGCAACCAGAGCCGCCGCACTCGAGGCAGGTGACGCTGACATAGCACCTGTTAGCCTTGATGAACAATCACGCATAGAAAAATCTGGTGGAAAATTAATTTGGGGACCCGAGGCGTCTTACTTCCGGATCCAACTACTAGGAGCTTGGATGCCAGACATACCATTCAGCAAGAAAGAAGTTCGCCAGGCCATGCAATATGCCTTGGATATGGACCAATTTATAGCTTTGTATGGCGAGGAAGTGTTCGTTCCCAAGGGATGGGCTTATGTGACACCTGCCTCGATTGGGTACAGCAAAGAACTAGACGCGTATGAATATAATCCAGAAAAAGCCAAGGAGCTGTTAGCCCAGGCGGGATTCCCGAATGGCGAAGGATTCGGGCCATTGATCATAAATACCTGGCACTCCCAAGGAGTACCATTCTTACCTGAATCAGCCGAACTCGCCGCAAATATGTGGAGAGAAGTACTCGGAATACAGGCAGAGGTTAGAGTTGGGGACGAAGTAGCAATCAAGAAAGCCGCCAACAGTAGTGACACCATCTATGGACAACTTATTTGGCGTGACAACGAAGCCCGAGTGGACGGCGTAAGCATAACCAGATCCGGATTTGGCGACCCCAGCAATAAGGGTAGAGCTCATGAAGATCAGGCCATATTCGACGCTACCGTAAAAGCATTATCCGTTATCCCTCCGGTAGAGAAAGACCAAGCTCTAAGAGAACTGTATCAAACCATCCGTGAGGAAGGTTACAGATTCTCAATCGGGTATGTAAATATCCCATGGGGCGCTAGTTCTAGGATCGCTGACTGGAAACCACAACCAATGGCATTTTACCCGTCAGCTCTGCACACGATTAGACTCAAGTAGCCAACTCCCTACTTGCCCACTGCGTGAGAGGTAATGGTTCAGTGCCTCTCACGCAGGTTAGTTGATAATTAAATGAAAAGATTCATCGTAGTAAGACTCGCTCAGGCCGCGTTAACACTCTGGCTATTAAGCTTAGCGGTATTCCTTAGCGTCCATTTAACAGGCGATCCAGCCGCTTATCTCCTGGGTCCAGAACTCGGCAGTCAAGAGTACGAACAACTGAAAAAGAATCTTGGACTAGACCGGCCACTGATAGTCCAGTATGGCGATTTCATGTGGGGGTTAACTCATCTAGACTTCGGGCGATCAGCCGTTAAAGGCATACCAGCCAGGGATCTGTTACTTCAACGGCTACCCGCTACTTTAGAACTCGCATTGTCGGCTTTCGTTCTCTCCATAATAGTAGGGGTTCCAATAGGAATACTATCTGCCGTAAAACGAGACACAATATTTGACCACTTCGGAAAATTATTTGCTGTTGTTGGAATAGCCGCACCCAGCTTCTGGGTAGCCATAATGGGGATACTCTTATTCGGAGCCATACTAGGATGGCTACCAACCTTTGGAAGAGGTGGATTAGATCATTTAATATTACCGGCTTGTGTTCTGGGATGGGCTAGCATGGCTGGAATGGTCAGGCTCGCACGATCTAGCATGCTAGAAGTTCTTGACAGCGAGTATGTAAAATTTGCTCGAATTAAAGGCCTTAAGGAATCTCTAGTTATATGGAAACATGCGTTAAAAAACGCCGTAATACCAGTATTAACATTTGGCGGGCTAACCTTAGCAGGATTACTTAACGGCTCCGTTGCGATTGAAGTGGTATTTGCCTGGCCCGGTATCGGCAGACTAATGCTCACTGGAATCCAAACTCGAGATTTTCCAATAGTCCAAGCTACTGTTTTAGCAGCTGGCTTTTTCTACATAGTGACCGCTCTGATTGTCGACATACTATACGCGTACGTTAATCCAAGAATACGTTACGACTAGAAAGGTGCTGAATTGGCTTCTGACACTGCTCTGAAACCTGATAAACGATTAACGCCCAAACTGGCTATAACAAAAGCCATAAATCTGAAGTTGCCATGGATCTCGCTTACTATCGTATCGTTCATATTACTATGTGCCTGTTTAGCACCAATAATGGCACAGCACAATCCAGAGAGGATTAACATGGCAGATCGTCGAATCGCTCCGTTTGAAACAGTCGAGCATCCTCTAGGAACAGACGTAATGGGCCGAGATATGGCTAGCAGAATGGTCTACGGAGCCCGTACTACCGTATTTATAAGCCTAGTCGCACTGGCTACTGGGGCTTTCGTAGGAAGCATCCTTGGAATGATAGCTGGCTACAAGGGAGGGTGGAGTGACATTTTGATCATGCGAGTGTCGGACGCAGCACTCGGATTTCCTACAGTACTCGTCGCAATGATCATCGTTACATTATTAGGCGCAGGTATGGGGAACATAGTTCTAGCTGTAGTAATAACTGTATGGGCAAGATTTGCGCGTATGATCCGTGGCGATGTGCTAGCCATAAAGGAATATGATTTCGTAACATCAGCTAAAATCGCTGGAGTATCAACCCCCATGATAATCGCTCGCCACATATTTCCTAACACTGTAAATACCTTGATGGTTATCACTAGTCTACAAGTCGGGCAAGTTATACTGCTAGAAGCCTCTCTGAGCTTCCTTGGGTTGGGGCTTCCTCCCGGAGCACCTGCATGGGGGATCATGGTTTCAGAAGGTCGCACAGTAATACTGGAAGTTTGGTGGCTTGCGTTATTCCCAGGCTTAGCTATAACCATCGTAGTATTAGCTTTCAACTTTTTTGGGGACTGGTTAAGAGACACGTTAGACCCCAAACTTCGT
>VFFT01000042.1 GCA_009392775.1 SAR202 cluster bacterium
ATTCCGAAGAAGCAGCATTGGATGATGTGCTTAATTTATCTAGGGCTATGACATATAAGTCCTCTATTGCCGATATCTCTCTCGGCGGTGGTAAAGCCGTGATAATAGCTGATCCACAAGTTAAAAAGAATGAGGCTTTTTTAAGATCGTTTGGTCAGTTTGTAGATACGCTCCATGGTCGTTACTTGACCACCGCTGACGTTGGAACGAATACTGATGATCTTATTTGCATTAATCAGGAAACGAAACATGTTGTCGGGTTGCCTCTGAGTCAGGGTGGTAGTGGCGATACTTCTATAATGACTGGGCTAGGTGTTTATATGGGTATGAAAGCTTGTGCCCAGGCGTCATGGGGCTCGGATTCTCTTGAAGGTAAAACGATTGCCATGCAGGGGTTTGGAAAAGTGGCATACAATACGGCGCTGTTGCTGCTTAAAGAAAATGCCCATATCGTTGCAACTGACATATCATCTGCTGCTATAAACAAAGCTGAAGAACTAGGAATACGTACGGTTCCTACTGAAGAAATCTATGGAGTGAATTGCGATATTTTTTCGCCTAATGCTTTAGGTGGAGTCCTTAATACTGAAACTATAGAGCTTCTTAATTGCGAGATAATAGCAGGTGGAGCTAATAATCAACTGTTGAATGAATTCATATCAGAATGTCTGTATAAAAAGAGCATTTTGTATGCACCGGATTATGTTATAAATGCAGGTGGAATCATTAATGCGTCCTGCGAGATTGGTGCTTCTTACAGTTCAGAAAGATCCCGCGAAAAAACTGAGAAAATCTACGATATTATGACTGATATTATTAACGTTGCTAATAAGGAAGAGATTACGACCTCTAAAGCAGCGGATACGTTAGCAGAAAACAGGATAAACTCAGTTAAATCAGTCAAACGAATCTATCGTGGCGAGAGTCAGCCTACAGATAGATGAGCTTCCCCAAGGTTTGTTATTGTTATAGTAGCACTGTCATCTTTTGATAAGTACTTTGGCGTGACAATACTTCCTGTAATTATCACAGAACTCGCTGTTATCGTTTTATTTTCGGCTGAAAATTTATTAGCTAACCATACTAATGGCGCAAATGGGTGTCCCATTATATCGGCACCAGTGCCATGTCCCACTGACTCACCGTTTATAAACATTTCACCACGCGCTCTCTGCAGGTCCAGATTTTGCCAATCATAAATGGCGTCACCCAGTATTACCCCTGCATTAGATATGTTTGTAGATATGGCTGTGAGAGCTCTCTCCATACCTTGTAGGTCAGGTGTCCGGAAGTCGACTACTTCAAATGCAGGCATAATGCATTCAATAGAACCACCGACTGAGTCAATAGTATGAGGTGATGCAGCTGGTGTGATATCGCTTCCCAGAATAACAGCTATTTCACATTCTATCCCGAGTTTTATGTAATCGGTATGATTTAAGACTGCTGGAGATTGGTACACCGTGGACCCTAGTATGATTCCTGCGCAGGGTTCTGTAAGCCCTGCACGCTCTTGCATAGTGTTTGTAGTGTATGCGAGTTTGTGTCCAACAGGTTGACCATATGTTTGTGAGAGTAAAGAGAGATATTCGTGTTGAATGGAATAAGCTTCTTCTATAGATTCAGGATGTATATGTTTAGGAAGAGGTTCCATTTCCTTGTTAGCGTTGTATTGATCAAATAAAAACTTGCCCGCTGTAACAAAGTTGTCTGTATTCATTGGTCTTTTGTTCTCTACACGTAAAAAATTAGTGAGGCTGTGTACTATTGCACAAGCCTCACAGTGTGGACAACTAAAATCTAGTAATATCTAGTGAGCTTCGCTCGGGGCGTCAAACTCTATAGAACGGTGTGCACTGTCGCAAAACGGTTTGTTTTCGGATGCCCCGCACCGGCACAGTGAAACCCACTGACCTTCGGGTATGTTGTAGGCCTTTCCATCTTGGTCGACGATGTCTATGGGTCCAGTTACTCGGCATGGCCCATTTGCACGTACCTCTATCTTAACGTCTGCCATTTTTCCTCCCAGAATTGTAGCTGCGTAATCCTTGACCATGGGTAGTCTTACATTCATGTAATGTTCATGTCAAGAAATTTTATTCTTGATATGTAGAGGGATATTATTTATTGTTTCCTATCACAGAAGAACTTGTTTAGTTGAATAATTTGTTGACGCAAACATTGGTAATAAGGTAAATTCGGTCACATAGAAGATTATGGGAGTTATTATGCCTCTCTATGAATATCAGTGTACGCAATGTGACCATAGTTTTGAAAAGCTGCAGTCTATGAGTTCTACCGGCGCGGACTGTCCCAATTGCGAACAGCCTGCTAAAAGGTCGCTTTCCGTGTTCGCGGCTGTGTCTAAAGGTTCTTCTAATGGGACTGATTTTTCGCCCATGCCTCCTATGGGGGGCGGTGGATGTTGCGGCGGGGGCTGCTGTGGCCCTAGTCACTAGATATGTGGTCTTGCTTTCTAGTGTCCTTCAAACGAATGTAAATTAATATTCCGGCAGAAAATGTCGACGTTATACCGGCAACGCAAATGGCGGTGATAGTTATTAGCAAAGTAGCATCCAGCCAGAATCCTGTGGGGAACAAAATTACTAGATAATCTTTTCTGGGATCTAGTTGCCACAGGTCATTAGAAAAGCTTATTTGATGGAACAGCAAGAATAGTGCTTCAAATTCTAGTATTGCTAGTAGGCCAAATAGACATATTATCCCGATAGTAGAT
The DNA here is from genome assembly GCA_009392775.1 of SAR202 cluster bacterium. Next base: position 2,738 of record VFFT01000042.1, read on the forward strand.
AGGCTCCCGTAAAGGATTAATTTGGAGATCCTGGGGATTATATTACCGGCGATTATTCGGGCGACCGTAAACAGGCAAATGTATACTAGCGCTGTGATGAATATCCAATAAGTACCCTTGACCAACGATTTAACATCTCGCATGTGGTGTATTTCGCGCTCATTGAATAGGTCTTGGTTTTGACCGTATATCACAGCTTTTGTGTCGAGTAGCTCTTTATCGTTATTAAAGTACTTTTGGAGGTCTTTTGAGATATTGAGCAATTCGCTACTGGATATGCCAGTTTTCTGAGATATGCTGTATTTTTCGAAGCCACGAGTGTATACAGAATCTGTATTAAAAGCGATCAGTACAGTTGCACTAACAATAATTACAGGTATGCATATCACGAAGCATATTGCTAGGAGTTTATATAACTTATCGGATAGTGCTACATGTCGTTGGAACATTATGCTAGTACGTTAGCATCAGCGCTTCTTGTTAGGCAACTGTTATGACCATATAATTTGCTGATGGAAAATAATAGATTGCCTGATGGTAACATCGATAGCTTTGATTTGTTGATTCAAATAGTTAAACAATTACGTCGTCCTGGGGGATGTCCTTGGGATAGAGAACAAACTCACGCTAGTTTGAAGCGGAATTTACTAGAAGAATCATATGAGGTTATCGATGCAATCGATAGTGAAGACTCCTCTTCCTTAGTAGAAGAACTGGGAGACTTGCTAGTTCAGATTATTTTTCACTCCGATATTGGTCAAGAGTCAGGCTCTTTTAATATATCTGATGTGATTCGAACGATTAACGAAAAAATGATTAGACGGCATCCCCATGTATTTGCTGATGTTGAGGTCTCTGATGCAGCTGAGGTCGAAAAAAACTGGGATAATATCAAGGCTCAAGAACGTCAGAAATCTTCACAATCAAAATCTACCTTGGATGGCATACCTGCTGGTTTACCATCCTTGTCTGCTGCACAGTTAATTCAGGAGAGAGTTGTTCGTGCTGGCTTTGACTGGGAGGATGTATCCGACGTTCTGGACAAAATAAGTGAAGAGATATCTGAATTTAAAGAAGCAGTTACTGATGCTGAGAAACTCCATGAGATAGGGGATATTTTATTTTCAGTAGTAAATTTATCTCGATGGTACGGTATTTATGCAGAGGAGGCTTTAAGAAGTACCAACAAACGATTTAGGGACCGATACGTCGGTATGGAAGATATTGCTGAAAGCCGGGGAATGGACTTCAATAAGTTAGACCTAAAGGATAAAGAATCACTGTGGCAGGAGGTGAAAAGAAAGGAAACTCTTCCTTGACTTGTAGGTTTATTTTCCGTGGCACCTCTTATATTTACTTCCACTACCACACGGGCACTTCTCATTTCTTCCGATTTTGCGATTTTCTGTACGATTAATCAGTTTTTTTTCTTCACAAGGGACGCACGTACAGGCGGGTGGATGGTCCGATATCCAATTAGATCTTACCAATATTTCCTCTCAGTCAATGGACTCTCAAATGTCGCCGGTACGTAATTCAGAGACCTAGTATTTGTAGGCTTGTCTAGTAGATATGGCGATCGATAATATAAGCTAATTCTGGTCTACCGATCGCCGTGTCCATATATTTATTTGAAGGCTGGGATAACTTTTTCACTTATACACTTAATAGTATTCATGCATACTTCTCGGGGGACAGATGACGTCCAGTTTATTTCAAACATTATCTCATCTGTGGTGAAGGCCTCTTTGAACATGTGAATTTTTTCGACTACTTCTTCCGGAGTGCCAAAAAGATTTACCTCTTCAGTAGTATCAGGGCTTGCCGCTCCCGCATCCGTACTTCCGATTCCTTGTCTCCCAGCGTAATATGCCCTTGCTAGCTCCATGAGCTTTTCAGTGTGTCGGGTTGCTTCTGCGCGTGTTTCGGCTACTAATGTAGGAACTCTTACCACTGTAGTAGGATCTCCCGGGTGTCCGGCGTCTTTCCACGCTTTTCTATAATTTTTTACATCTTCCCGTAGGACAGAGTGTCCTCTTAAGTTGTGGGGGGAGCTGCCCGCTCCTATGGCTATTCTGTATCCATGTGTCCCCATGGGTACAAAACTTTCTTGGCTATCAACAGGAAGTAGCATTGCGGGATATGGCTTCTGATACGGCTTTGGTATACCTAGATATGGTTCGTAGAATGCTGGATAGTTATAATATTTGCCTTCAAAGCCGGAAAAATGTTCTTCTGTCCAGAGTTGCTTCATTACTTCTAGAAACTCAAAGAAGTACTCTCGTCTTTCATCAGATCCTCTGGACCGAGCCCCTGCTCCATATATGAATCGGCCTTCGCTTACCTGATCCACTATGGAGACCTGCTCTGCTATCTGAAAAGGATCATCTAACATTAAATTATCAAATGCATATCTTTCGTGGGGTAGTGCAGTCTGCCTTAATTCTTCTCCAGGTAGTTTCATCAACGGTCTATGGATTGATGTGCCAATTTTGATATTCTTGGTACGTTGGGCCAGTATCCCTGCTAGCATAAGGCACTGAGGATCCATACTGGCTTGGGTCGAGAAGTGACCTCCTCCCAGCCAGACATAATCCCAGCCAGCTGATTCTATAGCGTCAATTTGGGCGAAGTTGGCTTCGTAGGCCTCTGTTTGCAGGAGTTTCCCTCCTTTGTACTCAGGGTCCCAGGGAACTTTATCTCCTTCGTATACGGCGTTCCAGGTGTCGAAAAGTCCGAAATCCATAACTGCCTCCCATATTAGGTTTTTTTATGATCGTACTAATCCACAATGAGTAGTTTTAAGTTGTTTAATCGGAAGCGATAGATGCGGTTATTCTGTTTTCTACCAGATCTGTAGAACACGCTGTGCCGTTTAACAAACCCCATCTAGTCATCCAATTGTATGTATCTTCTACGATCTCATCACTATACGGTGTAGGTTTAATGTATCGTAGTCTGGGAAGATGGAAATCTTCTGGCGTTAGACCTCCGTACTTCTTTATAATATCAGCGATACGTGGGTCTTCAATCATATAATGCAAATACTTTCTTTTGTTTTCATTCAGCATGTCAATTGCTTTTTCAACGGCTCTGTTTATGGCAGAAAATGTTTCTTGGTCCATGTCATCGCTGGCGTTTTCTGCACCTAGATAATGACCTTCACAAAGTGTTTTACATCCAAGTTTTTCAGCTAGGCTTATCCACGGTTCCATAACCAGTGCGGCATCTACTTCTCCGTTCCACATAGCTTCGAATCGGTTTTGCGGTGATCCGTAGTGAACCAGCTTGATTTTTTCAGATGGGATGTATCCTTCTAAAAGTCTTAAAGCTACGTAGTGTGATCCGGCGTGAAATTGTACAGCGATAGACTTGTTTCCTAGTGTTCCGGGGTAGTTGTGCTCTGAATCTGGGCGAGTAATCAGAGCTTGGCTTACCACGGCTGATCTTAATGCTATTACCTTTGCGCCCTGTTTGCTCTCATAGGCCCGACGGACCTGGCCCTCTTCTCAAGCCCGGTATATGGAGACTTTAGCTTCTTCAAATGCCGTATGTTGCAACACTGGGTTAACCTCTTCCGGGTTTTCTGTATGTTCCACGTCTCCTGTAGGTAGTGTGCGCACAAACTCCATATCAATACCTTCGTCGGTAAATAGCCCATTGTCTTGTGCGATTAACCAAGGAAGGCTGAATACGGTTCCGCTAATTTCACTAACTACCTTTTTCATAATATATTCTCCAGTACTTATGGGATTCCGAGTATAGGATGAATTTCAGGAGATTGTATCTTTAACGATATTAGAAAGCAATTACTTAAAGATGCCTGGATTACTTGGGTTGGATGAGAACTATCTCGGTCTGAATTGGTGATGTGGCGTAGGGACCCTGAGCGGACATATATGCATCAATTTCTGACCTAACTCCAAACTCAGGTAGATATATACCTGGCTCAATAGAAAAACCAATGCCCGGAATAATATGTCTAGTGTCATGTGTTTCGAAATTGTCTAGATTAACTGCTTCTCCGTGAACGGTATTATTTATGCTGTGACCTAGCCTATGTGTGAAATGGTCTGCGTATCCGTATCCGGATATATAATCACGTGCTACGGTATCTACTTGCCAACCTTGAATTTGCTGCCCTGCTAGAAATGAATCCTTGAGATATTGAAGGGCAGAGTCTCGTGCCGATATGACTATGTCAAAAACTTTTTGCTGTGCTTCTGGAACTTTGTCTCCTACGTATGCTGTCCAAGTTATATCGGCGTAAATACTGTCTGGAACTTCAGAGTTTCGTGCCCAGAGGTCTATTAGGATCCAATCCCCCATCTTAATTGGACTACTGGATTCTAGAGAAGGTTCGTAATGAGGATCAGAACAATGCGCGTTGACTGACACTATCGGGCCATCAGGAGATTCAAGGGATTCTTCTTTGAACCTTATCCTAATGTATTCAGCTATGTCGAATTCATTTACGCTTCCGGGTTTTCCTGAGTTTGCATCACTTGTACTGAGACGTTCTTCTATGAAATCAAAGGCTTCGTTTACTATTTCTCCAAGTTTATGTGCTGTCTTGATATGTCCCTGCAGTTGCTCTTGCGACCATCTCTGAGTCGCATACTGCATTAAGTTCTCAGACGATGTCACTGCTATCCCAAGTGTTTGAATTAATTCAATAGTACCAGCGTCTACCCGAGATACGCGTGGCAGTTGATTCAGGGGCGAATATTCCATTGCTACAGTAGATGAACCGGACAGGATAGCCTTGAGCGACTCAATGAAACTAGTTCTATGAGAATAGATATGAAGTTGTAGATTTGATAATGGTGAGGATTTTTCGGATTCTGTGGCAAATTTTCCGGCATCTACATGATGGCATAGCAGGCTAGCTGACCCAGTTGGTGGTATAAATAAAATACATGGCCGCGTTACATGGCCGCTGGGAGTGATTATTTTTTTGAAGACTGGGTTGCTTGATAGATAATCGTATACTAGCCACCCTGATAGAGCTTCCTGTTGTAGGAATTCTTGTGCTGACCGAATTATCTCTGCGTTTAACACTCTAATATTGTATCAAATAGGTAGACTGTCTTTATTACTACGTGGAATTGATGTTCTGGGAGTGGTTATTTTATACCTTGAAATGCACCGCCGTCGGCTACTACGCTGGTACCAGTTACAAAGCCGGACCTTTCGGATGCCATAAACGCGACTAGATCACCTATTTCTTCTGGTTTTCCAATCCGTCCCAACGGTATATTGGATACGATACCCTCTACCAAGCTGTTTGAGTCATTTTCTGATATAGACGCTTGCCTCTCAAGCCGGGTTGCAAACTGCTCAGTGTCTATGTCGCCTGATATTATATTGTTAACAGTTATATTGAACGGGCCTAATTCATTAGCTAGAGTTTTGAAATAACCCATTACTGCCATCTGTGTAGACTGAGATAATCCTGATTCTTTCACGGCATGTAACGATAGGGGAGATAGCAAATTTATTATTCGCCCCCAGTGTTGCTGCTTCATATGTGGTATTACTTCTCGAGCTAGCCGAACTGAACTAAGTAAATTAGATTCGAAAGCTTGCATGATAGTTTCGTCTTCGAATTCAACACTTGGACCACGCTCAGCATTCCCAACGTGAGTGACTAATATCCCTACTTGATCAAATCTGTTAAATGTATCTCTAACTACACGTCGTATATCGCGTTCTACTGATAGATCGGCAGGAATTGCCAGTACATGGTGCTGAGAAGCTATTCTAGCTAATTCAATCTCCGTGTTCCTTAGAGCGGGTTCGTTTCTGGCACAGATTGTGACACTGGCACCTTCTTTTGCGAGCGCAATTGCTATAGCTCTTCCAATCCCTCTACTAGATCCGCCAATTATTGCTACCTTGTCCTTCAATCCCAGATCCATATCGGATCTATCCTCCAGTAAGTGAAAGTTCCGGCAGGAATAATAAACTTGTTCTATATATTAATCAAGCGTTTGTAGTTTTGTTGGTATAACACCAACAATCAATGAGGGGGGTGGCATTAGTGATGGACTTGATGGGAGTCCTCATTGATTGTAGATCGTCTCAATAGATATTATTTATAAGCTATTATGAACATGCGGGTGAAGGGGAAAATTGTATTTCCGTTGTTCTGCTTTACATAACTTGAAGCTAATTTTGATTTGTACTTGTCTATGAAATTCTTTTGCTCTTCTTGGCTTAGTTGAGCAAGTAATGGTGGCAGTACGGTGCCTTTGGTCCATTCTAGGACTGGATAATCACCCGTTAATACTTGCATATACGTGGTCTCCCACATATCTATTGATTTGCTAAACGGGGATAACAGATCGTAGTAATACAATGGCTCGGCGACGGGATTTTCCATAATGTGAGGTTCTAATCTGTCGTTCCATTGTGGTTCTCGTGATATCTCGCAAATGCTTGCGTGACTGGGCTCGCTCCAATTGTTAGGCAGCTGTATGGCGAATATACCACCATCTTTTATGTTTCCTAGCAGCCGAGGTAATAATAGTTCATGATTCGGTGTCCATTGGAAAGCGGCATTGGAGTAAATGATATCTGGATTTGTGCCAGGGGCCCATGTGTTTAGATCAGCTTGCTGCCATGTTAGTTCAGGGTAGTCCTGTGACGCCTTATCGAGCATATTTGGAGATGCGTCGACGCCTGTAACATCGGCATTAGGCCATTTTTCTTGGAGTATTGCTGTTATCGATCCGGTGCCACAACCTAAATCATAAATGGTTTCGGGTGAGTCAATATTTATCCTATCGATTAATTCGATGGCTGGACGTAGCCGTTCATTCCCAAATCGTAAATATTGAGTCGGATTCCAGTCCGTCATTTGTTTACATCCTCAGAAGGTATCCATTGAGATTTTGTATTCGCTTTCGGTGGAACTAAATTACAGAATTATTTGAAAATTCCTGTATATCACTTTCTGAATATCCTAATTCTTGTAAAATCTCTGAGTTATGTTCTCCCAGCAGTGGAGGATGTTTATCTAGGCCGCCAGGAGTATCTGAGAATTTTATTGGTAGTCCTGTCTGTTTCACTTCTCCAAGTGTTGGGTGCGGGATGCTTACTAACATGTCTCGGTGTAATACCTGCGGATCAGTAAAAACATCTACGAGGTCATTTATTGGTCCAGCAGGAACATTTGCGGATTGCAGGTCTTCTACCCACTCAGTAGAGGATCTTGAAAGAAAATGCTCTTGGAGCATTGGTACTATGGTAGCTCGATTTCGAACTCTGTCTCCATTGGTCGCGTATTCCGGGTCATTTTGGAGTTCAGGTCGTTTGATACCTCCGCAGAAGCGTTCCCAAAGTCGGTCTGATCCTACCGCGACGTTGAAATATTTACCGTCGTTGCCCATGAAAGCTTGGTAGGGTACCAGTGTGGGGTGCGCTTTCCCTAATCGCTTTGGAGCTTCGTCTGTAGCAAAATAATATCCTGCTTGGTATGTTAGCCATGCAACTTGAGCATCTAACATTGCTAAATCAATATGTTGGCCTTCGTGGGATGTATTACGGTGTTGCAGAGCTGTTACCACCGCGAAAGCTCCCCACATTCCGGCTCCGATGTCTGTGACTGCTATTCCGATTTTTTCTGGTTCCCCGTCCGGAGTGCCTGTAATACTCATTAAGCCGCCAACACCTTGCATGATCTGATCGTATGCTGGTCTATCTCGGTAAGGTCCATCTTTCCCAAATCCTGATATAGAACAATAGACTATCTGGGGGTTTATCTTTTTTATTTCGTCATAGCCTATTCCAAATCGAGTCATAACGTCTGGTGTAAAGTTTTCAACAATAACATCGGATGTCTTAGCTAATTCCTTGAAAATTTCTACAGCTTGAGGATCTTTAAAATTGAGCGTTATGCTTCTTTTATTTCTGTTTACTGATAAAAAGTATGCACTTTCATCGCCTATGAAAGGTGGGCCCCATTTTCGGGTATCATCTCCTGTGCCAGGAATTTCTATTTTTATAACGTCAGCCCCATAGTCACCTAGCATCAATGTGCAAAATGGTCCAGCTAGTGCACGGGTCAGATCAAGAACTCTTATACCATCCAATGGTTTCATAGGTTATGGCGCCTCCGTGTTTAAAATCAGATTGCGTACTGCAGTGTACGTAGGTATTTCATATTAACACAGCCATGGGAAGAGATAGGTCAATTGTTTGACTGTATGGGTCGTTACTTGTATTGCAGTGTTCTATGCCAAAGATTAAAATGCTTGTCATAATGCGAGTCATAATCTACGCCAATGGGGGTGCGCTATGACCATAGTAAATTCAGATACCACCAACAAATTCAACAAGGAATTTGGAGAACCCGGGGAAAGGGCTGCAACAAAAGTCAAAGATTATATGACTGATTATGTTCAAGGATTCATAACAAAGTCACCCTTCGCAGTTATGGCTACTAGCGATGCTGACGGTAATTGTGATGCTTCGCCGAAAGGCGGCAAGCCAGGGTTTGTGAAAATACTAGATAGCGGGCATTTATTATTTCCCGATATAGCTGGTAACAAATTGTTCCAATCTTATAAAAATGTTGATGGAAACCCATCCGTAGGATTGTTGTTTATGATTCCGGGAGTTGACGACACTGTAAGAGTAAATGGAAAGGCCTCTATCGTTGGTAAGTCGGAACTTGAAAATATGGATGTAGAAGTTTCATTATATGATCCTGATGATAGGTCTCAGCATTTGCAAGGATTAATTATCAAAGTTGAAGAAGCTTATGGACACTGTCCTCGAGCTTTCACGTTTTCTAAGTTGTGGGATACTGAGACAATAGCTGGTAACCAATCAGAAAGACCTATAGCGGATAGATCTACCCAATTTGTATCATAAATATTAAGAACGTTGTCTTATCCTCAATATAACAGTAGGACATCTCTTTTTTGGGATGTCCTACTGTTATATTGAGCCCTAACGGATGTTAGAATTACTTTTCAAGTTGATAAGGATTTGACGGTGTACCCCATGCAATCTATTGAATTTAAAAAAACTACTCTATCTAACGGCTTAGATGTAATACTGCATAAAGATTCTGCGATTCCTGTTGTCGGGGTTAATGTTTGGTATCACGTAGGATCAAAGGATGAAGAACCCGGTAAAACGGGATTTGCTCACTTATTTGAACATGTAATGTTCGAAGGGTCAAAAAATCATAATGAAAGTCATTTCGACCCTTTACAAAAGGTTGGCGCTTCGTTAAATGGTTCTACTACTTCTGATAGGACTAATTACTGGGAGGATGTTCCAAGTAATGCATTAGAATTAGCGTTGTGGTTGGAATCAGATCGTATGGGATTCCTGCTTGACGCATTAGATCAGAAGCGCTTTGACATACAAAGAGATGTAGTTAAGAATGAACGCCGTCAAAGCTACGAAAATCGTCCGTATGGGATGGCGAGTTGGAATATCCAGGGAGCGTTGTTCCCGCTGCCCCACCCTTATCATTGGATGACAATAGGATCTCAAGAAGATCTAGACGCGGCCAGTCTAGATGATGTTAAAGATTTCTTCCGTAGATTTTACCATCCCAGTAATGCTAGTTTATCCATAGCTGGAGACATAGAGTATGATCGAACCCTAGAAATGGTTGAGAAATACTTCGGTGATTTGCCACCCGGAAACCCGGTTCAAAGATTTGGCCAATATGCCTCCAGTTTACCTGGCCGAATAGAATTAGAAATCAGTGATAATGTTACTCTTCCACGAGTGTACATCGCTTGGCCAACCCCTCCTGGTTTTACAAAAGAGGATCCTGCTCTTGAGCTGTTAAGCGATATTCTTTCGGATGGTTTAAGTTCTCGATTACATCGGTCTCTGGTTTACGAGCAACAAATAGCCCAAAGTGTTGGTATTCGATATCATTCCTCGGAAATCTCAGGTCAATTTGTGATAGATGCAACTCCATCTAATCCAGAAGATATAGGTAAATTAGAGGAAGCTGTCGATAATGAATTGAAGAGAATATGGACTGATCCTCCTACTGATGATGAAATAGCCCGCGTGAAAAACCGATTGGAAGCACAGCATTTTCGTCAACTTACTCGGATAGGTGGTTTTGGAGGTCGTGCCGACGCTCTCAATTACTACAACGTTTTTGCAAAAGATCCTAATTTAATTAATACAGAGATTAATGAATATATGTCTGTTACCCGAGAAGATATCTTGCGCGTGTATGAGGAGGTTCTTACTGATAAACAAGTTAGGTTAAAAGTATTACCTGAGCCTGTTTTTCAACAGCAAAGTTCTAAGCTGGATAGAACTGTTAAACCAGATTCAACAGGTAGCATGGATTTTGTGGCTCCAATGCCTCAGAAACAAACCTTATCAAATGGTTTAGGATTAACAATAATAGAAAAGTCGGGGGTGCCAGTCGTATCCTTCGCATTAGTGTTCAACTCAGGAACAATTTCTGACCCACAGCATTCCCCGGGGCTTTCGAGCTTTACGGCGCAAATGTTGTCCGAGGGTACTCAGAGTAAGTCTAGTCAGCAAATTGCAGAGGCATTTGAATATATCGGAGCGCGATTAAATACTGAGACCAGAAGAGAGAGCACTGTATTTTCTACTGAAACCCTTACAAAACATTGGGCTACGGCTCTGGAACTTGTTGCTGAGATTCTCAGGTTCCCTACTTTTCCACAAGATGAATTTGAAAGGGTCCAAAAAGAGCATTTGACTGATCTAATGAGGGCTAAGGACGACCCAACTTTCATATCTGAGCAGAATATGAGCGCGCTTATATTTGGTAAGGACAGCGGCTATGGACACCCGGCACATGGAACTGAAGAATCTGTCCGGGATTTTCGTCGGGAGGACTTGGTAGCCCATTTTGAGACTGAATACTCCCCCGAGATAGCTAATCTTATAGTAGTGGGGGATGTGTCTTGTGCAGAGGTTGTAGACCTATCTGAAAATATTTTTAAATCGTGGACTAATGATGTAAACCGTAGTGGCGTGTCCGACATTGTGCTTTATAGACAGCCAGAACGACCGTCGACCATATTCTTGATAGATAAACCTGGAGCTGCACAATCGGTGATTCGGGCAGGGCATGTGACGGTTCCGAGAGATCACGAGGATTATTTTAGTCTACAGATACTAAACTTTATTTTCGGGGGTCAGTTTTCTGCTAGATTGAATCAAAATCTCCGTCAAGATAAAGGTTATAGTTACGGATTCCATTCTTCTATATCTTGGTATAAAGACCAATCTATGATTGTAGCTGGGGGAAGTGTACAGACAGATGTAACTAAAGAATCTGTGATCGAAGTACTTCGGGAATTCCAGGATATTACAGATGTAAGGCCGATCACTGAAGACGAGCTTGTGTCCGCTCAAGGCGGACTATTACAGGGTTATCCTTCAGGGTTTGAGCGTTCTGGCCAAATTCTAGGTAAGCTAATCCAACTAGTGACCTGGGAACGCCCAGATGATTACTTTACCACTTTGCCAACTGAACTCCAGAAGATAACTCTATCCGATATTCATAGAGTGGGGTCGGACAGGATAAAGCAAGACGGTCTATCTGTGTTGGTGGTTGGTGACAGAGCCAGAATCGAGGAAGGGTTGCGCACGTTAGATGTCCCGATCGTTCTTCTAGATGTGAATGGAGAAATCATATAGTGGTTGCTAATAAATACGCGCTGCTTTAATTTGTCGCCGATAGAGATTCTCTCTGCGCCCTGAATAGGTCTTCTGCTCCCTTGAAAGCTAGAGACAGTATTTCGGGGATGTATTTTCTATCGAACGGTTTACCCTCAGTTGCTCCTTGTAATTCTATGAGTTTCCCATCGTTATTTAGCACCACGTTAAAATCTACGTCAGCTTTAAAATCCTCTTCATAGCATAAATCTAGAAAAAGTTCTTCATTGATGATTCCTATGCTAGTAGCTGCTACCTGTGACAGTATGGGTGACCCGGTAATTTTCCCAGTACTCCAGATATCATTGGTTGCTTGAGTTAGTGCTACGTACGCTCCAGTGATAGCAGCAGTTCTGGTACCGCCGTCTGCTTGGAGTACATCACAGTCGATATGGATAGTACGCTCTCCTAATAGATCTAAATCGATTATTGCTCTTAGCGAACGACCTATCAGGCGTTGAATCTCTTGTGATCTACCGTTAATCCTGCCGCTAGTTCTATCTCTTGTGGATCGAGTGTTAGTAGCTCTAGGCAGCATGTCATATTCCGCAGTGACCCACCCTTTTCCGCTGCCTTTTAAGAATGCCGGTACCTGTTCCTCTACGGAAGCTGCACATAAGACTTTTGTGTTGCCAGTCTCAATCAACGCTGAGCCATCTGCAGATAATTGAAATGATGGAGTTATTTGTATTGGTCGTACTTCGTCCCACAACCTCCCATCGGATCTAGTGATAGTCATTGTATTTACCTGCTTATTTCTGTATGTGACTAGTATATCTTACTCTGTATTAGGTAATGACTGACTTGTCTATTCTTGTTATCTATCGTCTATCAGGATATACAGATTCGAGCTTTCTGATATAATTTGACTCCGTTGTAGTAATACAATTAAGTATTTCTAGCTATAACAAATAAAAGATTTGAGATACAGTGAAAGAGGTTCCTCTGTGAGTACAGGTCAGTCTATCACTAGCGAGTTACATGCATTTTTCAAAGGTAATATCGTTCCTTTAAGTGAAGCAAAGGTTAACGTAATGACTCACGCTTTACACTATGGTACAGGTGTCTTCGAAGGTATCAGGGGTAATTGGAATGAACAAGAAGGCGCTGTAAATATTTTCAGACTACGCGAGCACTACGAGAGATTATTACGAGGCTGCAAGCTTCTGATGTTAGATATACCGTACTCTCTCGATCAACTTTGTGATATTACAGTCGAACTAGTAGCGAAAAATCGGCATAATCATGATATTTACATAAGGCCTTTAGCATACAAGAGCGCGGAACTAGTTGCGAATCTCAAACTTCAAGATCTGGAGAGTGATTTTACTCTCATAACCGTTCCATTTGGTAACTATCTTGGGTCAGACACGTTGAGATGCTGTACGTCGTCATGGCGTAGAGTGGATGACCCGATGATTCCGGCACGATTGAAAATATCAGGGATATATGTGAATAGTATTCTTGCCAAGACTGAGGCTACTATGGCCGGTTTTGATGAGGCCATAATCTTAAACCATGACGGACATGTGTGTGAGGGATCTGGTGAGAACTTGTTTATGATAGCAAATGGGAAAATACATACGTCTTCTCTAGAGGACAATGTTTTGCCAGGAATAACAAGAGAAACAATCATCCAGTTAGCCCAAAGTGAACTAGGTGTTGAAGTAGTCGAGCGAACCATAGATAGAAGCGAATTATACCTGGCCGATGAAGTGTTTTTAACTGGTACGGCTGCGCATTTGACACCCGTTAT
>VFFT01000043.1 GCA_009392775.1 SAR202 cluster bacterium
TGGCACAATCATCGATAATCTTCGGACTCTCAAAGAGTATCTAATCCAGATAACGAACTACAAAAATATATTGTACTAGGAGGGGAAAATGGTAACTCAGTCACAAGAGATAAAAAATATGCGACTAATATCACACCATGACCTGAATGGATTTGGAAACATCGGCGAAGGAATGCATATACATACTACAAGAGATGGGAGAAGAATTTTATATCTTGCCCACGAAAGTTCCCCTAAAGACATAACCAGCATTGATGTAACAGACATTGCCAATCCTAAGCTAGTAGCCCAAACTGACCTCCAATATGCGCATTTGCGCTCCAATTCTTTATCTATAGTTGGAGATACCATGCTAGTGGCTTATCAAAGCCTACAGCCGGGACAACCAGGAACTGGCATGGGTGTATACGACATAAGCAATTCTGAAGAACCCCGACAAATAGGCTTTCTTGACACCTCAGGACCCTATTCGAGAGGATGTCACTGCTTATGGTGGGTTGATGGCAATTATGCACACCTGTCTACTGGCGCCAAAGACTTTAAACCTAACGACCAAAAAGATGACCAATTCTATATGATCGTAGACGTCAGTAATCCTGAAAACCCAGTTGAAGCCGGAAGATGGTGGATGCCGGGAACTATGGAAGGTGACGGGCACAATCCCGTTAATCGTCACCCTGAATTTGACTCTGGCCACCGTTTGCACAACGCAAACGTATATCCCGCAAAGCCAGACAGAGCATATTGTGCATATATGGACTCGGGAACAGCTATTGTAGATGTGTCAGACGTATCTAAACCTATCATGATAAGCCAATTTAATTTCGCACCTCCATTTCCTGGGTTTACACATACAGTGTTACCACTTTTTTCACGCGATCTAATGGTGGTAACGCAGGAATCCGTATATAACAACGCCGAAGATTATCCAAAATTAATTTGGATGGTTGATATAAGAGATGAGACCAATCCTGTGATTATTAGTACATTCCCAATGCCGGAACTAGAACTTTACAACGCTAGACCAGGAAGATTCGGCGCCCACAACGTACACGAAAATCAACCTGCCCCGACCAGCATGCAAGATGAAACTTTAATATACGGCACCTTTTTCAATGCAGGCGTAAGAATATTCGACACTAGCAATCCTTTCCAACCTGAAGAAATAGCATATTTTGTCCCACAAAAGCTAGATGACGCGAGCTCAGTCGGAATAAATGACGTTTATGTAGACGAGAATGGCATAATCTACGCAGTTGATAGAGTTAAGGGCGGTTTATACATACTTGAATTAACTGCTTAAGAACCGCCGGATAGGAGGCATAGATCATTAGAAATCCGTGCCTCCTATTCAGTAAAAAAGCGATTGGATGCTTCCTAACACCTACTCTGCCAATGACCCCATAGGATCCCATGGAGGCAATATAATTGGCTCATCATCCCAAGCATCTAATATATCTTTAGGCAAATAACTCTTAGGCGCAGATATCTCAAACATATACTCAGCAAACCAAGAGTCGTTCATCAGACAGAAACCTTTATCGCCAACCTTATCATTCCAACTGTTTTCGACTCTCCATCTACGTGGCTTACCGTCAACTAAATCAACTCCAGTAAACAACATAGCATGCGTCATACGCGTTTGATGATATTCTAGACGTTCCGACTTATCCATAGAAAATTCGGTCTCATACACACCTGGATAATCAAATAATTCTGCATCCCATATACCTAGGTCACGATGCATCTGCTTTCCGGTATCACACCCCATCCATACCGGTTTTCCATCTTGAATCATTCTGCAGGCAATATCTTTCATGACATCTATACTTACGTTAATGTACTTAATGGGAGGACCATCCACTACATTACCCAAATATTGTATGGTGAAAGTTTTTCCATAGGGGTTAGATTTCCTGGGATCATGAACAAGACAAACATAATCATCCATTGGAGTCACAATATATTTTTCAGCAAACTCCATCGGTGTCATATCTCCATCTCTTTGAAAGTCCCCATCTTTATCACGCCATTGCCAAAAAAACTGGTCGGGCGGGCTGCCTAGATGGATAGCCAAAATCTGATACATTGCACTCAAAGTATCTTTTTTGGACTCCCTCATATCGTCTACGCCTGACTCCTGAGCATACATATCCCGAATCTTTTTGGCACCTTGGCGATACTGATAGTTCAACATGGAGTTCATACGCATGGAGTTACTGGAACTCTCAGTCTCAGGCATAACACTTTTCGGTACTACACCATGTTTTTTTACCAAGCTTACGAACATATCCCATTGCCCGCCGTCTTCCACTCCTCTTTGCAACAGCCATGATACCGTCCTATCATCGATAGGTTTATCTGCTGTATCGATAATAGCCTCCAAAAGAAAATTGGCCCTCTCTATTTTGTCCCAAAACATCAGGTAATTCTGGCTGAATTCAAATTCTTTTACATTCAACACATCTTTACTTTCGACCCTGAACATATTCAGACCAGCGAACATCCAACAACGTCCGGAGCGAGCTTGATTAGTCACGGACCAATCATCAAGAAGGTTGGAAAAGCTGTGGACTGATTCAGTAACGATTCCTCTGTTCAATGCAACTTCGTTAACATCTCTCTGTGTAACAACATTTTGCATAAGCGAACTGGTCTCACTAGTGTCAAACACATTCTTGAATTGTGTGATCTGGTCAAATGTTAATGACCTATCCACTTTATTCTCTGATGACATACGCATCTCCTTCTCACCATTTGAACAACTAAAGACTGGTACAATAGCTTATTATATTACAGTACCGTTTTAAGGTAGTAACAAAATGAATTCTGTCTATCTTGATTACAATGCAACCACACCAATCGACCCAGTGGTCGCCGAAGCAATGTTACCATTCATAACCCAACATTTCGGTAACCCTTCAAGTGGTCATGCGTATGGAGTTAAAACTCATCTAGCGGTGGAAGAAGCCAGATCACAAATCGCCAGCCTTATCGGTTGCAATAGCTCAGAAATAGTATTTACCAGCGGAGGAACTGAAGCCAATAATTACGCTATACAGGGGATAACCGGTGCTTATAAACATAAGGGTTCTCATATCATCACATCAGGCATCGAGCACCCTGCAATAACCGAAGTTTGCAAGCACATGCAGAGCAAAGGATGTACCACCACATACATCCCCGTTGACCAATACGGCTGTGTTGCCCCCAATGACATTGAAGAAGCGATTACCGACAATACTGTTCTTATCACAATAATGCATGCCAACAATGAAGTCGGAACAATCCAACCTATAAAAGAAATATCACAAATAGCCCAAAAGCATGGCATATTGCTCCATTCTGATTGTGCTCAGTCTCTAGGTAAGATTCCAGTCGACGTGGATGAGTTAGGCGTGGATCTACTCAGTATTGCAGGGCACAAACTATATGCCCCTAAGGGCATAGGAGCTTTGTACGTCAGGCACGGAGTTAAGCTGGAGAAAATGATGCATGGCGCAAATCATGAGAGCGGATTACGAGCCGGCACAGAAAACGTTATCCTAATAGTGGCGCTTGGCGAAGCTTGCAGACTTATAGGTGATCATTTACCCGAATATATTGATAATATGAAAAAAATGCGTGACCTATTAGAGAATGGATTAACCCAAAATAATATCGACAGTCGTGTAAATGGGCATCCTATCTCCCGACTTCCGAACACCCTTAGTATTGGATTCAATGCTGTAGAGGCAGATCAACTATTACTAAATCTAGAATCTATAGCATCATCCGCCGGTGCAGCATGCCATACCGATAATGTTGAAATATCGGAAGTACTAAAAGCGATGAAGGTTCCAATTGAGTATGCTACTGGCACCATACGTTTATCAGTCGGTAGGTACACTACAGAACAAGAAATATTACATGCTGTGAAAGAAATAACAGACTGGGTACTAGACAAGCAATCTACGGGCATTAAAGGAGCTTAACGATATGGGTAGATTAGAAGGAAAAGTAATACTAATCAGTGGCGGCGCAAAGGGACAAGGAGCCACAGAATCCATAATGTTCGCTGGTGAAGGGGCAAAAATCATCATCGGCGATATTTTAGATGACGAAGGCCTAAAAGTAGAATCACAAATAAGGGAGCTAGGTGGAGAGGCAACTTTTGTGCACCTAGACGTTACACAGGAACTCGACTGGGATAATGCTGTGAAAACTGCAATCAGTACGTACGGGAAGCTAAACGTATTAGTAAATAATGCAGGCATTTTGATAAGGAAGAGCATTGAAGACACCACCGTAGAAGATTGGGACAGAATAATGTCCATTAATGCAAAAGGCGTGTTTTTGGGTACCAAGGCAGCTATCCCAGCACTAAGAGAAGCAGGTGGTGGATCAATAATAAATATTTCATCTACAGCTGGATTAGTGAGTAGCTCCAGCGGTTCTGCCAGCTACACGGCAACCAAAGGGGCTGTGAGGCTTTTCACTAAATCTACAGCGATACAATATGCTAAGGATAGAATCAGGTGCAACTCAGTACATCCAGGACCAATAGAAACCGATATGATACATCAATCCATAACTGACCCTGACGCAATGGCCCTACGAATGGAAAAACTGCCTATGGGAAGGTTAGGGAAACCTGAAGAAGTAGCCAATGGAGTTTTATATCTCGCCTCAGATGAATCATCATTTGTTACTGGATCTGAACTTGTAATAGACGGAGGGAGTACTGCCCAATAAATTCTGTCCTCTGAAACACATTATTCAGGGTTAGTATTAACGCAAGGTGATCCTTGAAGTGGGCAGCACCTCAGGATTAACCAGGAATTCTGGCATCTGTCCCAAGAGAACGTCCCTTGTAGCCCGAGCTGTTCGCACTTCTAGTTCATTGACTGATTCTACAGATAAGAAGGCTACATGCGGAGTGACTATCACATTATCTAGTTCAAATAATGGATTATCAGCCCTAGGCTCTGTATCTTCCAAAACATCTAGTCCGGCTCCTGCTATCGTTCCGGCTTTCAATGCTTGATAAAGTGCCCGTTCATCAACGATAGGACCTCTAGCGCAATTAATAAGATAACTAGAGGGTTTCATTCTAGATAATTCCGTTTCTCCTATAAATCCTCGGGTATTATCATTCAACGGAGTGTGAACACTTATATAATCAGACCTCTCCAACAAATCCTCCAAGCTAGTAATGTGGATATTCCCCATGGTGTCAGGATTACCGCACACGTAAGGATCGTAGCCAAGTACATTTATACCTAAAACTTGTAATTTGGCAGCCACGGCTAAACCAATCCTTCCGAGACCAATCACACCAAAATTTTTCCCTCTTAATCGTCTCAACGGAACAGGGGAAACGGAACCTCCCCACTCACCCTTTTTTCCAACTTTATCGTAAAACACAATTTGACGATTCCAAGTAAGCAGCAGAGCCATTACATGGTCAGAAACCTCATCCACACAGTAATCGGGGACGTAAGTTACTGGGATTCCCTGCTCGGTGGCTGTAGATACCGCTATGTTATCTACACCAACACCATATCTACTAATAACCATACAATTCTTAGCCGCCCTGACTACATTCGAGGTCACTTGAGCAAAACACGTCATAATTGCATCAGCGTCAACGGCCAATTTTATCAGTGTAGATTCGCTTTGATCCGGGGCTTCTATAATAGTTGCACCAATGCTTGAAAGGACTTCTCTCTCTGGTTCAGTAGAGGGCCACACGTAATCAGTAACCAAAACTTTATAATCGTTAAGCTCCGCCATAATCTGTCTCACATCACCGTTATCTATTCTTACGACAAATATTTTCCGAATGTATTCCTACCATTATATTTCGCTTCAGACCCTAATTGATCTTCTATTCTCAACAGTTGATTATATTTTGCTAACCGTTCTGATCTCGTCAAGGAACCTATTTTAATTTGCCCTGCTCCAGTCGCCACCGCAAGATCTGCAATAGTAGTATCTTCAGTTTCACCCGATCGAGCCGAAACGACAGTGGCTAAACCCTCTTTTTTGGCTAGATCTATAACTTCCAACGTTTCGGATACAGTACCAATTTGGTTCAACTTGACTAACACTGCGTTGGCAGTAGATTCTTCGATCCCTTTCTTTATCCGGTCCACGTTTGTAGTAAAGAGATCGTCGCCTATAATCTGGATATCGGCTCCAATGTACTCTGTCATTTTTCTCCAACCTTCCCAGTCATCTTCATACAACGGATCCTCAATAGATAATATCGGATATGAATTAGTCCATTGAACTTGCATAGAGATCATCTGTTGCACAGTCAATCGCCTATCTTCACAATGCAAGACATATGATTTATCCTCGTAGAATTCATTGGCAGCTACATCTAACCCAATTGCCACATCGTTCTCTAAGCCACCTTTATGGCCAGACAATGTAAAGGCATCTACCATTAGTTCCAAAGCTTCCTCGTTAGAACTTAACAATGGCCCCAGCCCACCTTCATCAGCTACTCCATTGGGAGCTTTACCCCGTTGCACTAAAAGAGTCCACATTGCTCTTCTAACATCAGAACACCATATCAAAGCTTCTTTATAAGAAGAGGCACCAACCGGTATTACCAAAAAGTCTTGTAGATCAACACTCCAATTTCCATGTTGCCCTCCACTAATTATGTTAACCATAGGTACTGGCAGCTCTTGTCCTGACAAACCACCAAGACAACGATAAAGTGGAAGTCCAACAGCGTTGGCCAACGCGTGGGCTGAAGCCATGGATATTCCTAAAAGAGAATTCGCTCCCAACTTAGACTTATCTCTAGTCCCATCAATATCGGTCAGAAAATTGTCCACAGAAGCCTGGTCCGCAGAATCTAGCCCACTGGCTACCAATTGAGGCGCAATAAGGTCATTAACATTTGATACCGCCTTCAAAACTCCTTTTCCATCATAACGCTTTATATCATTATCTCGAAGCTCCAGAGCTTCATGTGTGCCCGTGGAAGCACCCGAAGCGACTATAGCGCGCCCAAACCCTCCGCCTTCCAATGAAACATCTACCTCTACAGTGGGATTCCCACGTGAATCCAACACTTCTCTAGCGTGAATAGAAGATATCTTAGTCTTAGCCGTCAATTTACAAACTCCAATATATACTTATTGAGAGATCAAATTCATAACACTGACTATATCAGAACATTTCCCTGATATGATTTCTTTTGCTATAAACCTAACTCTGTCTTGTACGTCAATGTCCACTATGTACTCTACGGGAGACTTTCCATCAATTCTGGCCAGCATTAGGCAGCCCAGTTGAACTAACAATTCCTTACAGTTTTCGTCGGAATAACTACGCAGCAGGGGATTTGCGGATACCACTTGCCGATAGTCTTGGAGATATTTTGACGCAGCTTCAAAATACAGATCCTGATTTGACCCATTGTGTATGCTTTTCAAGAACAAGTGATTTAGCATAAATGCTAAATCAAATACGGGATTTCCATAATGAGCCACCTCAAAGTCCAATAAGATCAAATCACTCTGATGAACAATAAAGTTTTTTGGACTGTAATCACCATGAACAAGCACTAATTTATTTGAGAGTAATCCCTGAGCATGGTCAAAGATAATATTAGCTACATCTTGATGTTTGGAAGCGGTGAAATAATAATAGGGCTCCACTCTGAGCTGTACAAAACTTTTATCATTCGCAAATAGTGTTCTTACGTTCTCATTACTGAAGCTAAACATATGTATTTCGCCCAGTATCTGCCCAGCTTTTCCCGCTAATGCCGGTGATACATTCCCAGTAAGAAGATTTTCCTTCCAATTAACACCCGACTCTGGAGCACAAGTCATTACAAATAGATAATTATCCGGATCATATCCTAGAACTGAGGGTACGCTGCCAGAGGTTATAACGGGTGCCAAAAGATCTATACATATTTTCTCATTGTGAATTCGGTCTACGTCTGCTAGCCATTCATCTTCTACGTTTAACTGTGGCAACGATTGTTTTATTACAAAAGCACTCGTATCAGTAACTACCTTTACTAACGTATTCGATATACCCCAACCCAGAAGTTCAACCGATATAATATCTTCTGGAGCACATACACTTAGACGCTCCAGCCAATCTCCAGCATTATCCGTAGTGAGTTCAGTACGTACAAACACTATTCTTCAATCGATATCATAATGTGAAGCAGTTACCAAGCTTTACCCAGGACATCCATAATAGGGGTGGAATCGGAAATCGGCTTAGGATTTGTGGCTAAAGCCCTATCATGCAACGTTGCAGCGGCAATATATTCCAGTCCATCTTTCGGAACATCAACTTCTCTCAATGTTTCAGGTAGATCAAGATCTCTACACAGCTGCCATACCCGTTCAGCTGCAGCCAACCCTGAAGCCTCCGCGTCCATATTCTTTACCTCGATCCCCATAGCTTCGGCAATTAAAACTTGGCGATCTGCGCTAGCATCAAGATTAAATCTCATCGTGTGTGGCAATAAAATTGCATTCGCCTCTCCATGGTTGACGTCGTACAACCCACCTACATGGTGGGCTATGGCAGTATTGATACCTAGTCCACCACCTACCGCCGACATAGCTAACATAGGCAAACAAGCAGCTGTTTTAGTATGTAGAAGTACATTTATATCTCTACCTGCACACTGAGGCAAATATTCCATTATCATCCTAATAGCATGTAAGGCTAAAGCATCTCCAATAGGATTGTGACTCGTAGAATAAACACTTTCTATAGCGATGCGGAGCTGCCCAATAGCCGTACCAAGCATTATTCTCATTGGTGTCGTCGCAAGTGCTTCACCATCAACTATTACCACCTTGGGACGAGTACCTCTGCCAGATAACGAAATCTTTCTCCCAAGCTCTTTATCCGTAAATCCCCCTCCCCCTGCACTGAGCTCAGCTCCACCTAGTGTCGTTGGAACAGCTATAATAGGCACTGTCTTATCTGGAGTTTCCGGATGTATTATGTTGTTAGGAGGCTCAAATTGAATCGCGTAGTCATGGATGTCGCCACCTCCTGACCAAACCATTGATATTCCCTTAGCCGTGTCACTAGTGCTCCCGCCGCCAACTGCAATAATGACATCGGGGTTCAGTTCTTTACAGACTTGCACCCCCTCCTCAACCGTATTGATAGGGGAATGAGGCGTAACACCTGAAAATATTCCTACATATTTCCCTCCGAGAGCTCCCTCAACCCGTTGAACTACATTAGATTTTGACAGTATTGTTGGCCCGCACACTATCAATGCCCTATTCAGATGTATTTCTTCTAATGTTTCATTAATATCGGAAATTGTCTCTGCCCCACAAATAATATCCTGCCCAATATTTTTATAGTGGTACTGTAATTGTGAATGGTTGCCCATAGACTGACTCCTTCCTCTAAACCTATCCTCTTGGTAGGCCTAATCCCCTGCTAGAAATAATATTCCTTTGTATCTCTGAAGTTCCTGCTGCTATAGTGTCTGAGAAACTAGCAAACCAACATTCCTGGACCCGTCCTTCCATAATCGCTCTACCATCGGAAGAAGAAATGCTTCCGTACACTCCCAGTATATTCATACATGTTTCGGTAGCCTTATGCACCGTTTCGCTACCAAAAACTTTACTAATTGAAGCTTCACGATTCGGAACTAAGCCAGAACTCTGCATATAAGCAACATTGTATGCAATCAATCTGGCTGCTTCACATTCCACATACCTATCTACCAGATCATTTTGCACCCATGGTATATCAATCAAAGGTGACCCGTTGATTATAGTTTCAGACGCATAAGCACGTGTGTCGTCAAGTAAGCGCCTAGCTCTAGCAGAATAATCTATTCCAGACCTTTCAAAATCCAATAGCGTAACTGCTACATACCATCCCCTATTTTCATCGCCCACTATATTAGTCGCAGGCACCCGAACATCTTCAAACACTATCTGGTTAAATTCATGCTTACCGGCCATGTTCACAATCGGACGCACTTCTATACCAGGGCTTTTCATATCTACCAAGAAAAAACTGATGCCACGATGCTTCGATGCATCTGGATCAGTTCTAGCTAAGAGCATAATCCAATCTGCTCTATGAGCCATGGATGTCCATATCTTGGTGCCATTAATTACAAACTCGTCTCCATCTCGTATAGCTCGAGTAGATAAAGAAGCCAAATCTGAACCTGACTCTGGCTCACTATATCCCTGACACCACTGTACTTCCCCTTTTGCTACCTTAGGTA
>VFFT01000044.1 GCA_009392775.1 SAR202 cluster bacterium
TCCAACCCTGATAATGGTAGGTGGAGGTCATGTTGGGAAAGCGACAGCGGATCTAGCTGATAGTTTAGGGTATACGGTACAGGTTGTCGATGATCGTCCCGAGTTTTCGAATCCCGAGCGATTCCCATATGCCAATGATACCATTGTAACTAGCTATGAAGATTGGTCTAAACAGATAGACATAAATGTTAATACGTTCATAGTGGTTGCAACCAGAGGACATCGCTATGATGATATGGCTCTAGAGTCAGCACTTGAGACGCCCGCTCGGTACATAGGGTTGTTGGGAAGCCGAAGGAAAACATTAATGATCTACCAGAGGTTGTTGGCCCAAGGGATATCTGTTGATAGACTGAAGGACGTTAAGTCTCCAATTGGGTTGGATATTGGGGCTCTGACTCCAGAAGAGTTAGCTGTTAGCATTATGTCAGAGATTATCATGGAGCGTAGGGGCGGAAAGGGAAGTCCTTTGCAAATGGGTGAATGGTATTTGAACAGAGCTTCAAATATAGTCGAGAATTCGATTAATGTATGAGTAAGTAATATGGCCGGTTTTACAGCTGTTCTTCTGTCTGCTGGAAAGTCTCAACGCATGGGAGAGATGAAAGCGCTACTGAATTGGGCAGGTAGTACTCTAGTTAAATATCAGGTAGCCACCTTGATAGACTCAGGTGCTGAAGAAGTAATTATAGTCCTAGGTCATAATGCAGAATTGATCAAGCCTGAACTCAAAGAATTTGCCTCGGTCAAATGTGTTATTAACGAAGAGTATGAGCTAGGAAGAACGACCTCAATAAAGGCTGGCCTAGCAGCTGTTGACAGCAATAATACAGATAGTATTTTATTTTTGAATGTAGACCAGCCGAGGAATATGAAAGTAATCTCTGATCTAGTTTCCTATCACGGGTCTAGTCGCAGTAAGATAACTGTTCCTACATATAATGGTAAAGGTGGGCATCCAATAATCTTTGGAATGCAGTTTATTCCCGATCTTTTGAATATAACGGAAGAGACTTTCGGATTCAGGTCAGTAATGTCTATGCATGATTCTCAGATTCAAAGAGTTAGAGTTAGTGATCCTGGTGTTTTGTGGGATTTAAACACCCCTGAACAATATGCGCAAGCATTGCTGAATCTACGACGGTAATGCCGAGTATCCTATGTCTATCTGTAAATCATTACCTTTAGCTGCTAACACCGCTAAATAATCGCATCTTTCATTGGACTGATCTCCACTGTGTCCCTTTACCCATCTTATCGTTACACTGTGCTGATTGCATAGGTCCAGTAACCTTTCCCACAAATCGGGATTGACTGCTCTTTCCTTTTTATTGCGCATCCAATTATTGGATCGCCATCTGGATGCCCAGCCCTTGTTTATAGCGTCTACGACGTATTTAGAGTCACTGTAGACATCCACTGTAGACGTCTCAGGAAGTGTTTCTAGGGCTTTTATAATGGCCACCATTTCCATGCGATTATTGGTTGTTAATTGATATCCAGCGGAAATTTCCTGGTATTGTTCTGTAGTAGTAATTACAGCTCCATATCCTCCAGGGCCAGGATTGCCCAGGCATGATCCGTCTGTATATATCACTGTCTTAGGTTTGAGATGTTGGTTCATGAGTTCTTATGAGATGTCCTTTGTATTAGTTTTGATGGCATCATTAGGGAGCTGATAAATCCTATAGCAAACAATAATGCTGCGAAATAAAATGCGGACTGCCAGCCGAAAACACCTACAAGTGCACCTGCCGCAACCGATGATATAGCTCCGAAGAAGGCATTAGACCCCCACATAAGACCTATGAATGTTGCTTCTAGTCCTTTGTTCTCCGCAACATCTATAGCGGCCGCTTGAGTTAGTGAGTTTACTGAAAATAAAAACAATCCAAATAATGCTATAGAAATTGTCATCACTATAGTAGCCCCCCCGAGTACAATAGCAATAGGCAAGAATATAGCTATTGCCATAATTAGGGTTATCACAAGTTTACGGCTGGTAAGGTCAGATAACACGCCGAATATGGGGCCAGAAATTATCCCAGGCACGGCTAATAAAGCTACGTGAACACCGACCCAAAATCCGCCCAATCCCAGTTCTTGTGACAAATACAAAGGGATTACCCATAACAGTGCCCGATCACCCATTCCTCGTACTGCAGATACTGTGAATATAGACCACATGCCTGTACCTTTGAATGATGAGACCATATCAGAGAACTGATTCTTGAACTTTTCTGAAAAATTAATATCTGCATGCCTAGAACCACCTATGTTCCTGAGAAATATAAATATAAGGACTGCAGCGATAATCATAACGGGAGTTCCGCCCGCCATTATCCATCTCCATGCTTGAGGATTATCGCTTAGCAGCGCAAGCAAGGCTCCTACTATTACTGGACCTATCCAGTCTCCTACGTTTCCGGATGAACGATGTAGCGATATGAAAAACCCCCTTTTATTAGGGAAACGCTGTGAAAGGATACCTAATGAGGGAGGATGCCAGAGCGCACTTCCAGCTGATGCTAATACTAAGGCAGCCAGTATTAATACATACGTAGGGGAAATAGCAACCAGAAGGTATCCAAATCCGATTAACCCTAGGCTCAATGCTAAAGCTTGTCCTCGTCGATGTTGGAACATGTCAACGAAAAATCCGCAACTCATGCTGGTGATTCCACTTGAGAGTTGTCTTACAGCATCTAGTAGACCAGCTTGTATGGGTGAGAGACCAAATGCGGTGTATATGGCAGGTATCAGGACTAGAAAACTCCGACCGTACATGTGCTCCAATCCATGTGTGGAGATCAGGCTAGTCGCGATGGTCGAGTTCTTGAGATTATCAGTCGTGGGGTATCCTGTATCTTCGCTGGTCGAAGTCATGTTATACACCTGTCTAACTCAGAGTAAGGATACGGTCGATGAACGGTAGTATACACAGGATGTTTCTCGGAATATACGGTATCTACCCAGTAAGTAAGTATTTATCTAATATTGTTTGAGCTCCTTGAGGACTATTTTTGTTGAGAGTAATATGTTGAACTATGTGGGATAAAGATCGAGACGGCTTGTACGTTACATGGGAAGACAGGCTGATTCCGTTCCTAATGCTAGCAGTATTGTTGTCACTCGCTATTGCAGTTTTTATACTGTCGTTGTGCTTATACTTAATGTGAAGTTTGGTGGTGCTTGATTAAATCATTAGTTGTGAGTCGAATAATTGTACAAGAAAATAACTAATCTGGAGTAATCTGTATTGATATGGAATCCTTAGGAGATCTAGAACAATACGACGTGGATCAATTGAGATGGCTTGTCTTGGGTCTTTTAGAGAAGTTGAGGGAATTAGAAAGGGATGCTACTTTACAGCGGAGCACGACTGCGGGTATTCGCGAGGCATATTCTATAACCAAGAGAATGCAATCAGATTGGGAACAGATAGATAGGATGGAACTAACAATACAGGCGCAGTCGGAATATATCCAAGGTCTGGAAGAGCATATCCAGAAACTTGTATCAATACTAGATGACAATGGGCTCGGGGGCCACTCCCATAAACTTTAGCGGTACTCTGTTGAGTATTTTCACTTTCAGTAGAGTAGAGAAACAATAACCGTTGTTTGCATATGCCATTAATAACCGTGGGTTTTGGTATCTGTGATAGTAAGGATTTATTTTTCATCTCAGTTATCATAGCGACATCAAACTTAGGAGGCTTGATTATGTGGTCATGGGCAACCATCATTTTAGTCGCATTGTGCATAATAAGTTTAGCGTATGCATACATATTCCGGATACAGGCCGAGACAGTGTATCTAACGGCAGTTGTATTAGCATTGTTAGCAATGTTGGCTCAACGAGAGAGCCATTACAGAAGCAAAGGTTAAGGATCCATAATAAGCCGGATATTATTTAT
>VFFT01000045.1 GCA_009392775.1 SAR202 cluster bacterium
TGGTTCACTTACCGCTTCGGGTACTCTGAAAAGGAATGGTTCACTCACTCCGGTGGTGCTATCGGGAGATATGGTTCACTTTGTCTTCATAATACTTTTAGATACTTTGGTTCACTTCCCATATACGTTACTTTTCATTCCGGTGGTTCACTTGGTGCTCGTGTTACTTTCAAATCTGATGGTTCACTTTCCTCCTTAGGTACTATCTGTTATGCAGGTTCACTTAATTCCGACGTTACTTTTCTTCTCTGTTGGTTCACTTATCAATTTTGTTGCTATTGGACATGTTGGTTCACTGTCTCAATATGTTGCTTTCTGACTGGGTGATTCACTTTTGCGCCATGTTACTTTTCTTTCAACTGGTTCACTCTTTTTTTTTGGGTGCTTTCAAGGGCCGTGGGTTCACTTCATACGCATGTTACTTTCTATTCATATGGTTCATTTACCATATATATCCATCTAAGTCGAAAGGACTAACTGCTTCTTGTTCTACAACGAAACCGTCCTGTCTACTCCATGTTGCCCGCCATTCGCATCTTCTACATTCATAGTGACTTCCGTAATCGACTACCCGATCATTAGAATCGTAATTCTCAAAAGGATCTCTATCTAGATAATCCTCATGGCAGCCTGTCGGACATGTAATTGTTCTTCTATCAGTTGATGACATATTTTTCTCCTTTATATACATATACGTCATTCAACTCACTTCTGTTACAAAATTAGTTCATTCGTTCATCATGATACTTTTCGGTTGTGTGATTCACTTGTAAACTTGGTTGCTGTCACAACTATTGGTTATACTTAAAGTATAGCAAAAATATAGGTACGTTTGTCAAAGGGGGAGAGGGGGTCACTCGTGCAGTGGGGTACTCTCGAACATCGGGGTTCGCTTCGTTATGTTGCTGCTATCTGCTTAACTGGCTCAATCTCAGGATTTCTTTCAACTGCTATAGCGTTCTTTTTCGACCATCCCCCAGACATTAAGTTAGCTCTTCCTAGTTGTTTATCGTGCGTACCACATACGTGATACCAATTTTTATCCTTATATAGTTCAAATCCTTCTTCATATTCAGAAATACTTAATGCGTAACGAGCGTCACGATGGCAGTTCTTTACTGAATCTATTGAACGTATTTCGCATTTTTTTAATTTTGGCATGTTGTCTCTTAATTAGCCTGCTGCTTTCCTAAAAGTGGATCACTTCCTGAAGTTGGTGCTATTTGCCCTGATGGTTCATTTTGATCGTTATAGAAATCTTCATCATTTAAATACGTTTCTCTATGCATCCATGATATACGTTTCCGATGTTCGGCATTGGTCAGTATTTCTTTAGGGTTGTACTTTCCCCACCGACGCATTCGAGCATTACAGTCCATACAGATACAAGTACCGCAATAATTAATTATCTTATTTACTTTTTCACCACAATACTTACATATCATTCTTGTTCCATCTTCTCTATTTCTTGTAATGAGCGGTAGAGTCTGCCTATTAATGTTTGGACTTCAATTTCCTGCTCATGTGGATATCTCTTAGAGTCGAGCGCCTTGATAATAATTTTTTGTTCCTTAGGACTTATTCTCAAAAATTTATTTCGACGTCGCGTATACATCTTTTTTCCATATATATAATTATTAGTTGTGTAATTAAACGCTATTCCTAACGCTACTTAATGCTTTTGACAGTGAATCTATATCTTTTTGTGCTCTGGGGTTTATATTTTGGGTATTTCTATCAACTGATTTATTGGAAACCATCCTATCCCAACAATATTCACACAAACCGTCTGCTAATAGGTTAGGAATTCCTTTGCTATTACATGTTTGTTTTTTTCTTTTCACCTTCGGTATGTATCGCTTACACGTACCGAATGATTCTTTAGGTAATTTCACAGCTTCTGGCACTCTCAAGTAATCAGGTTTGCTCATTTACCTGTCCACCTTATAGGTTTTTCTTTTAATTGGCTTTCCTTCCGGTCCTTTTAGGTGAGCATCTATCCATTTCAATGCATGTGATTTAGGATCATTTACAGATCCTCTAGATGGATAGTATTGGTTTCGAAAGTGTCCTGATTGCCACCACTGGAAATCGTGATGAATAGGTCCACTGTCCTCATCATTCTTACTCTTAGCCTTTCTTTGTGGGTGTCGTAGCGTGATTACACTAGATTCGTATTTATTATCGTCCCACGCCCCTTTATAGCTGCCATTATCCTCTCTATCTAGTTGTTTTCGCAAAGAACGCGGCAGTCCTTGAGTCTCTAAATGTATTAAAGGAGTATTTAGGAAATTCAACATTGCTATTACTACATGTATATATTCCGGTAATACGAAATCGTCAGGATATCTACTACCATGTCTAATCACATCTCGTACTATTTGAGCATCATCTGCATTAACTAGATCATGAAAAATCTCAATTATAGGTTCGCCTTTTGTTGATACTACTTCACGAATGTATATCCAGTTTCTTTCTCCTAAAGTTTTATCAGGTGTTTCTTCTAAACTAAGAGAATATGAATCTTCAAATGAAAAGAACATACCTTCGGGATGTTGTAATAAAGGTAAAGCGATTGTGTGAGGCGGCAGCGGCATTTGCCTAGCTGTTTCGAATATTTCGGTTGACCACAGATATACTGCTGCACTTTGGTGCAGAGATAGTGCCGTTGATAGCATGTATGCTCTTGGAGCATCAGCAATACTCACATCATCTTCTGTTGCTGTTTTAGATGCTGAGACAACATCTTCGGATACGGCGAACATGAAGTAAGCTAATAGTTTTTCTCCTTGTGCTTGCCATGCTGCTCTGTTTTTAACTCCAAGTGACGGGTTTGATTGTAATAGCTCCCTAGCGCCATCTACGCTCCCAGACGACGCTGAGAGAACAGGGCTGGTGTTGTGCTTTAGATATCTCTGGAACAGAGGATCTCGCATTACATCCTCTCTCATACCGTTAGAAAGTTTATCTAATAACTCCTCAGGTATTTTTCTCATATCGGTTGTTCCATCACCATTGTCGGTGACTTCTAATATTTCTGCAGCTACCCTTTGTCGTTCTCGTAATATTTCTTTTTGGGCAGGACCGACATTTATTTGTCCGATTTGTTGAGGAGTCCACCTGTTTCTAGCTTCTTCAGTAGTTAGTCGGGTTTCTTCCATATCTTCTCGTTGCATCTCGAGTACTAACTTAGCGTGCTTCTCACAATAAAAGTATGGGCCACTTCTTTCTCCGGTACGACCATCTCTTGTGTGCATACCGCCGTGCCAGTGACCACGTATTCCATCTAATAGTTCGGTTGAGCCGTCTTCTAATATTTCCGCTACTCCTATAACGTTTCCTTCTTCATCTATGGCATTAGTGTAGGACTCTGTAATACAGCGGTTATAAACAGCCAACTTTTCACATACTTTGTCAGGATTACTTATAGGTCTGTAATCACATGGGTTTGTGCCAGTAGCTTCGGCTGGTTGTGAGGCAATACCAGTTCTATCGAAAATTAAATCAAATTCACTTGCTATGAATTCGCCAGTAAATCTATATAGTGGTGTAGTGCCTCTGGCACTCCCAGAATATTTTTCAGCTATTATTTCTTTCTTTTCTTCTGTGTCTTGAAGTTTTATTAACTCTCTTACCGCTATTTTATTTTTTTCAGCACGAGTAGTAGAGCCAGCTTTTTTTAATGCTGTTGCGAAGTTTTTATTAAATTCTTCACCTTCGTTGTAGCCACCAATTCCAAGCCATGCTTTGTTAAATCTAGGATCAGACCCTAGCCATGCATTTGTTGTCGTATTTATTGAGGTAGACGCTCTTGCGGCGGAAACAACTTGGTTATCGCACATCTCACAACATCGTCCTGCGGCAATAGGTTCTGCATTAAAACCGTTACTGTTAGGATCGTTCTGCGTAGGCAATATAGGTAGATTGCATATTACACAGGTAGAGTGTGCTTGAGGATAATGATTTAGTCGATTCATTTAGTTTTTTCCTAATATATGATTTTTTATATTTTCTGGGGCGATTTCAGTGTTAATTAATTCCACTACGATGTAATTTTGATCTGATTCATCATCGCTGAGTGGGTTATACATAGTCCAAATAACATTATTTACTAAACAGTTGATGTTAAATGATGGAATTTCTTCATCTGAGATGATTATTCTTGTACCAATAGAAGGAACAGTGTCGGATTTATGTGTGAATTTCCTAACATTGTTCTCACTATATTTAAGATGGTACTCAATATTCATGCTATTTAAACTTGTGATATGCCTTTTTCCATTCTTTTTCTTCTGATTTAACCCATTTAAATTGATTTAATCTATTTATACAGGTGTCGCAGTAATCAATTCCCGCATTATCTAGGTGTGATCTACTGCTATGTCCGCAATTAATGCATTTATTGTTGATTATTTTCTTCTTCTTTTTCATTTCTAATTTGGTTTTTGAACTGTTCCTTCAATTTTCGCGCACTATACACCATGTTTAAGATGATATTACAGATGCATTTAGCGTTTTTTATTTGATTATAATCAACACATGCATCGAAATGACCATGAGTCTCCACAGAAAAGTCAGTAAAGACATCTGGATCGGCATCTATTTGGTTAGAAATGTTTTTTAATTCTTCAAAAATACTTTTAGATGTTGTTTCTTTTGTATAAGCGGTGTTAGTTATCTGCTCATTCCAATTATTTATTATGTTGTCTAAATCTTCGCTCACTAATTTTCCTTTCTATTGCGGCTTACTAGGTTAGTAAGTTTATTAACTACTCCGCTATTTTCATTATTTGTTGATTGCATTTTGGATAATTCTTGTTCTAATTGTTCAATTCGTAGATCTTGTCGAAGAATAGATTTTCTTTGCACTTCAATAGTGTTTCTATATGCTTCATGATCATCTGCAAATAATTTATTAAAGTTTTCTTCGACTTCTTCTTTAATATTTACTTGACTGGATTCAAGATCATTAATTTGTTTTTGCAGTTTGTTGATCTCGTCATTTCGATCTTCTAATATTTTTATTAAAGAATTCATCAGATCGTCGCTAGTTACATTATTTGTTTCTTGCGGTGCTGCTACAGGAGGAGACGCATATTCTCTCTCCAGTGGGGCAGCTAAGTCTTCTGTTTCTGTGATCATAGGCTCTTCCTTTTGTTTAGATGCTTTAGCATCTCCAGTTTCTGGATCAATTGTTCTTAGAAATTTGCCAGTAACATCAGTTCCATACAAGGCATTGACTAATTTGGCACTTGTTTCTGCTGTAAATTTCAATGCTCTGTAGTACAAATACGTACTAGCGGCGTATTTTCGTAATTCGAGCTTATTCTTATTTTTGGTAACTCCGACCTCATCAGGCATAAAATGGAGATTAGTGATCTCTTCTTTATTAGAGGCAATTAATGGACTTACATTTTTCATCCAACCGCTGGCAGTAGCTGTGGTCATTCCTACTTTAAGTTGTGCTCCTACTATTCCTGCAACCATTGCCCATGTATGCGACGGGGTTGTATATCGAATAGCTTGGATAACTGATATCAAAAGTTCCTTTTGGTCATCAGAGTAGGTATTGTATCTACCTTGTTTTTTACCACGCATTTCTTCAAGTGTGGCTTCAGCCCATTTAAAATCTACAGGTATGGCCCCTTCCTCTAATACGGTTGAGTGGACTTGACGGTATTTCTTATCTGCAACTTCCACAATTGGGCGTTCAAATCCTGATCTTCGTTCTGTCTCTTCTTTTTCAAAGTTTTCTTTGATTGAGTTTCTACGATCTCTAGCACGATCTAAGGCGCTATATACAGGAAAGTTTTGAGCTTGTTCGCGGGAAATTCTATATGTCATTTTCTTCTCCTATTCCGGTCTAGGAATTTTCATCCAGTATTCTGTGTATACGAGCAATTGGATTGTCGTACTTACTTGGATGTCCTATATGCCAACCCCTATGTCTTTTACATTGATAAGAGGAGACATCGTCATCCTCTTTAAATAAATCCCTGTTATGCAGATATGCAGCTTTATCAGCCATCTGCTTATTAGGATAAATTTTTTTATTTGCACAATTCATATCTCTCTCCTATATTCAGCCCGGAGAAGGATGGTGCACTTAACTTATATTACAGCCCTAATATGATTTCTACTAAGAGTCTATCAGATTTAACTGGACGTTTGTCAACTTAGCGCCCTATTAAAATTACGTTTCTTTCTTTTTTTAGTCTCTAAAGCGTCTTTTACGCTATTACTTTTAGGGCGTTTCCCATCAGATCTTCTCCATGCATCCATCCCGTCCATTGAGTTGGGAAATGTTTTTGTTTCTCCACAGGGACACTTACCTTCACAAACAGGTCCGTTAGGTGAGGGAAGTACCCAATAATGGCTGTGTGTTAATTCGCCGTTCTTATATTTATCTAGCCATTTACGAATTGTTCCTTCTGGAACATTTATTTTTCTGCTTATTGCTGATCTGCCTAATCCTGAAATGAAATAGCCTATTGCTTTATTTATTACTGTATCGGGATATTTATATCTATTAGTCATTAAGCTCTCTTTTACTATATGTACGCGAAATTAAAAAGTGTCCGCTATTTGGTATTAGAGTTTTTAACTCCGTTCCAGCATGTTGGGCAATACACAGGTCTGTTAGGTTCTGGAGTGAAAGGAACCTTAGATACCCGATTACAGTTATTACAGATTATTTGATTCGTATCTTTTCGAACATGGTTGTCTACATATTGTTTCTCTTCAGTGTTTCGTATGTGACTTCCCACATGCTGCGCCACACCGCCTTCTTTTCTTAGTTGTCGGCATGGTTTACACCGCTTTGGTGTTTCAAGTTCATGTTGTACATAAAAATCTATTTCTCCAGATGTTAGGAAAAAGTTATCATCACATTCAATACATTCTCGTTTTCTAGTGTCTTCTTCTGATTCGTGTTCTTTCACAGAGGAAAGAAATGACGGAAACGAAGGCATTTAAAAATCTCCTAATTAATTATCTGATTCGAGTCTCTTAATGAATACTGGGGTATGTTCTCCAAGCCATCCACCTATCACGTTATAGTCAAAATGTTCGACTGCCATTGTGTAGGGATCATCATCTTCATCTAATTCTTCTTGAGACATTTGTTTAGCAAATATATCTATAACCATGTCGTAGTCATATGCGACATAGCATTCACCTCCAAACCTATGGGCAATTCCAATGATTGCAGGTTCAAATTCTTCTTTATCGTCACCGCCAAGAAGTAATAGAGGTTGTTCTGTTTCGTCTGCGTATTCGTCTATTTGTTCAATTTTATTCATATATTTTTATTTCCGTGCCTATAAGGGCGGGTTTTATTAAATTTCATCTTTAAATCTATCGCTTTATCAAGTTCTAGATCTAATTTTCCGCATAAATCAGCAATTCTTATCACCGTATCGGCTAATTCAAATATAAAACCTTCTGGTTTACCATCAGATTTGCGTCTATACATCTCTTTTTCGCCATGATCTCGGTACGCTTCTAATGCTTCACTCACTTCTGAGTGTATTAATGCAAGCTTTTCTCCAATATTAGGCTCTTTATCCCACCAACCTTTATCTTTAGCGGTTTCGTGGGATTCTTTAATGATATGTTTTATTGTTAATGATGAGTCTTCTGTAATAGGAGCCGCTTTTCTTAACTCGTAGAGTTGTTCAACAGGTGTAGTTGATTCAATTACGTTTGATTTCCAAACAGTAACACCATCATGGT
Source organism: SAR202 cluster bacterium (assembly GCA_009392775.1). The sequence continues at coordinate 7,735 of VFFT01000045.1, forward strand.
GAGATTTAGCAGACTTAGTTTGTCTTTTAGTATTGCTAGCTAATTTTATTTTAACTAAATGTCTGAGAACCCCACCAATTGCTGATTGTTCGTGTGTATCTAAAGTGGGTTCTTGTTCTTTCAGCTTGTTCCATATGTCATCAACAGTGAAATAAGCTTTTTCTTTAGCTACGCACTCACCTGCATATTTAGCAGCATCCATCCAATCAAGGTTGGCATTATAAGTTGCTGAGGTTATTGCGGCTTCTTTATTTTCTTCCCAATCATCAAATATGTTTTGTTGTGACATTAGTATGCCCACACACCTTCTTCCATCCAAAGTCTTCTATCACAAGCAATTGGTCTTTTAGAGACTATTAATTCATATGCCTCGTCGATGGTCATGCTTTGATACTTAACTAGGTATCCAACTACTGCTAATGGCGCTCTTTCCATTCCCATAGCACAGTGAACTACTATTTTAGTATCGTCTTCTGTATTTAGTTTTAAATCTACTAGATCAGCAAATGCGTTCATCTGCTTGGTTAGTTGTTTCGGTCTTCCTTCGAAAGGAATATCAATATCATCATATGGGTTACCCATTAACTCCTGTGCTACGTTAACTACATAACATCCTGTTAGTTGGGCTTCTTTTGCGCCTTCCCAGTCAGTTATAGCGATTCGGTCTGTAATCCATGACAATTCGTCAGGATCAAACCTATCTGCAGGTCTTTCTAGTATTTGTGATAATGTTCCTGCTAATCTTTCCTTCGATGATTCTCCGTTATATTTATTTGGGTCCAATTAATTTATTCTCCTTAAATTTTTTCTATTAAATTCCTACGTCTGCGTCGTGTATGACGTATCCGTTAGGTGTCCATCTAGTCCAAGTACCATCGCACTTACGACCTCTGGTCATCTTTTTTCCTTTACAGTTGTGGGAGCATCCTGTATCTACAGTCCACTCACCCATCTCATCTTTAGAACCACCCATATACCATCGGGCGTGTCCTTCATCTATAAGAGCTTGGTTAACATTAATACCTTCACCAGTATTAGCATTAATCCAAATCTCACCTAAGATTCTTCCAAACTTCCCTTTACCGTCTTTAGCGGTTTTGAGGATTACGTCTTTCCTTCCACGTTTGCCGGGAAGAGTATTAGCTGATGCTATTAGCTCTTTGATTCTAGCTTTAGCAGCTTGTCCTAAAACTTTTTCTTTTTTATTTGATGTTCGTGACTCTGGGGTATCTAACCCAAGTAATCTAATACGCTCATCGTATTTAATCTTAAAACCGATATCGATTAGGGCATCAACTGTATCGCCGTCAACAACATTGGTTATTCTTACTTGAAATTCGTAACTAGGTCCCATTGCCATCGGATTCTCCTTTAATCTTCTAACATTATTGAGCGAGCCTTATCAAAATATTCGGGTTTATTACCCTTTTTCGTAATTATCTCATCCCCACCAAGTGGTTTATTGTCCCATGTCACTGTTCTAGCTGGAGCAGCGTTTGCGACTTCTTGTGGAGTTAATGGTCCGCGCTCGTATATATTTTTTTCATCAATTGCATCAGCAATAGTATCCGCTGCATATCTTATATCCGATCCATGATCTTTAGGTTGGAACGGTCTAATAGCAAATCCAATCAATAATGAGATTATTATAAACGGAACTATGACGATAGCGGATATTGGAAATATTACACATATTCCTATTAGTATTCCTAATGCAATTAAACCGCCTTTGCCACTTCCCATATTAATTTTTACTCCTTTGTTGGTCCTTTACAGTTAGGACAGAATTTTTCTAATAAATGATCAAATAGATTAAATCCGCAGCGAAGACAACAATATTCAATGTCATCCTCCTCTTCAGACTCATCTAAGAGGCGGGACTCCTCTTCAGTGAGAAGCCCTGCCTTTTTTAGTAGCAACCAAACTTTTCTTTCTTCCGGTGCTAACTTAGTCAATGTATCCTCCTATGGAATTAGGATTCCTTCTTCCTCATCCCAATTAGGTGGAGATACCACATGTCCGTGACCCAAGTGCGAGAACGCATATGGCTTAGGTGGGTTTTCTCCGAAACGGAGGGTGTAAGCAACGTGATGGTAGTGGGAGAGGAATAGTTTTACTAACCACCGCCTAGATCTCATCTGGATTTCTCCGTCGGAGAGCTTACCCTCTTTATATGCTTTATAAGCTTTAGTTGTTTTACCTACAGTGTCTATCTTTCTTTCTGCTATATCAGCAAAGTCGCCTGCAAGGTTCTTAGCATGTTCTTTTGCTTTTCTCTCTAGAAATAACGGCGCGTAATAGTTCTTTTCGTTATTTACCTGTCTGACACAAAGCTGATCGCTAATCTTAAAGCACAGTGTCTTTAATGTTGCGTTATAAGGTCTTTTCGATATTCCTTTCGCCAAAGACGCCTTAGTTATCCTGCCAGTCGGTTTTCCATTTTTGTACTCTTCAGCACTTCTTTCTAGGTTCTCAAGCCTTCTATTGATTTCAACAGATATGTTAGCCATCTCTTCACGAGTAGGTGTTGTTCCTGCTACGTGCTTGGAAACTATTTTGGTTGAGTCGGCAGAACTAATCCATTTAGATGATGGGTCTAATCCTGCGTACCTCCATATATGTCCTACTGTAGGGGCCTTTTCGATGTCAATGTATGCCATTAAGCCCGCTGATATTAGGGGTCCAATTCCAAGAATGCTGCTCAGCCATTGACCGAGTTCCTGTGAATCGACATAAATACTTAAGATCTTAGCTAGGTTTCTTTCTGACTGATCTTGATAGTTAGCAAACCAATTTATGATTGCGCTTTCAAGGTTTCTATCTTTAAGAGAGCGTAACTGGTTAGTAGTTCGAATTCGATCTCCCTGTAGCTGATAAAACGCATCTACTAGAAATCGTATTTCGTCTTTACCGACGAGTCCTTTCTTTACTGCCTCTCTTGCCGTCTCGTTTACTTTTAAAAACGGTTCTAGGTCGAAATCGACCACTGGATCGAATGCTGGTGCTGTTGCCATATATTTTTACCTTCCTTTTATAATTTTATATATATGTTTCTATTTGTATGAATACAGACTTAATATTGTTTATACTTAAAGTATAGCAAATACTATATTACGTTTGTCAAATCGCTATACTCCTGTTCCCGGTTCCCTGTTTTCGATTTTCCCTATTTGTATTCGAAATGCGTCTACCGCCTCTTGTACTGAATCGCTTTGTCTTAAATTTGCGACGTACTCTAAATGCGATATACGGTCATATAGGGAAGACAGTCTTTTTGAATATCCCCTTTTATTGTGAACAGTCTCTATTGATAGAATTTTGGCATCTTCCAATTCTTCTATTTTTGTTTCAGTCTCTTCGAATAATTTCCTAATGAAAGTATCGTATGCACTTTCTAAATCATTTATTCGATCCTCAGGAACCTCAGCTTTAACTACTAATAAGTCTTCGCCAAGGGTTCGCAGCTTTTCATATGTTTCGGGGGTATATGGGGCGCAGTAGACGCTCTGTGAGTGAATAGCTGCCCCCATTGCCTTGAATTGTCGGTGAAGTCTTACACGTTTGGTAAACTCCTCACTTCCCATATCAAAGAATATAAATACCCATTTGTTTAGATGTTTATTTTTCATAGCCTTAACCTGTAAAAATTACCTGTCCTTCTGGAGTATGTATGTGAGGCTTGTGACCAACCTTGTCCTTTATAGAGAACTCACGCATAACCGTATCGACCACTCTTTCTGAGGTCATTCCCGGCGGAAATCCTCTGAGGAGTTCGATCTTGATGTCATCCCCATTGAACTCGACTTCGATTGCTTTACTGCCTTTTGTAAGTATTATCTTGTCCATATTAGTTACTTTCTCCTATCCGTACTTCTCGAACCACCCATCCGGGGTTCTTAGCTTGCCATTTAGTGGTGAATCGTTGTTTATTAAACGTAGATTTGATTTCATCCACTGCCACTTGGCTAGTACCGCGATACTCATAGCGACCATCATTGGTCTTGAGTAATCCGAACTGTTTGTTACCGTTTATGAATTCAAACCCATTTCCGGTGTTAGCAATTCGGTAGCCTTTTTCTTTAGCTATCTGTTTTACTTTCTCGAGGTCAGATGCCTCGATGTGTCCATATGTTTTATATACGATGTAGCAGGGCATTTTTTAACTCCTTTTAGTTTAGAACCACAGCCCGTAGTTCAAAGTTTCTAGATTCTATGTTTGCAAGAGATTTCTGGTTACTGAACTCACCTACATAATCAGCCCCATTTTCCATAAAATGAACTAGGTGTTTACAGTTCTTTATCTCTTCATTCCGGTATACAAATTTTTGTTTACCCATTCTCCATGCGGTGCATGTGCAGTAGACTCGATAGTCTTGTCCGACACGTAATTCGTAAGTCGTACCTTTATTCTGCCTTTTTGGGTCAGTGCTATTTACTGTTGCTAGTACTACCATTAGTCCAACACCACCGCTCTGACTTGGTCGAGGGTTACTGCAGATGCGGCTGACTTCAGTGCCTCTGCATTCTCACTAGTCGGATTAGCAGCAAGAGAAAATGCCGCCTGTCTCAGTTCGGGATCGTTTGATAGGTCCATAGAAGTAAGACGATCAATTAATGTCTGCACTCTACGCATTGTCCTACCGTCTAACGTTCCGTCATTGATAGACTTCTTAATAGCATCTGCTGCTGTAGAAGCCTCTTCCCTTAGGGAGTTGATGGATTGAACCGCCCACTCAAGGTAAAGCTGTTCTCCAGACTCGTCTCCGATAACAGAACTGCTTAGTGATGCCATGAAGTAAACCGCCCTAAAGCTGAACTTACTTCTTACAAAACCTGCCTCAGGATAATGTTGTTCAAGTATGTCTCTATACTCTTCATTATTATCTAAGAATTCTGCTCTTCTTTCTTCGTAGCGCTCAATAAAGCTATCTACTTCAGAATAGAATGCGTCTTTTTCTTTTTCAAGAAATCCTTTTAGCTGATCATAATTGCTAAATGGAATGAAATACGCTCCAGTGATAAAGAAAGGAAATCCTAATCTCTCAGCCACGTTTCGTGCGCGACTTACATAATTGAGAAACCTATTCTTCTCCTTTACTGGAAGTAATCTTTTCTTACCAAGAGTTACAAAAGATGGAACCTTCTGTACTCCTATATCTTGTGCGTCTAGCTTAGTCTCCATTGACCATACTCCGCCCTGTATCTGAACAAGAATTCCCTTGTTCCAGAGGTTGGAATACACGCCAGTTTCATTAGTAGTCATTGGTGATTCAGCAGCCCATGTTTCCGTAGTCATTGTTTTCTCTTAACTCCTTTTATACTTAAAGTATAGCATATAGCTAGATACGTTTGTCAAGTATTTTATCTTTAATTTAAATTATCTTTGAGGTTTACGCCTCGAATAGATTTAGTTGCGCTTTTCTTGGATTTAGCGCCTATAGATACCATCTCACCGTCTTGGGCGAACTCACATCGATCCTTTGCCCATCGGCGATCATTTTCTAATTGCTCTTTATTGAGTATGGATACAGGAACTAATTTCTCAGCAGCCTCAATAATGTGAGTTGCGTTAAGATCTTCGTCTCTAGAGAACGCCTTCTTCATACCTTTAAGAACGGTTTTTTCTATCTCTCTACCAGAGAATCCATTAGTAGCCTTAGCCATCTCGTTCATGCCTATTTTTACTAGATCGGAGAGTTGTCCCCTCTTTTCTAAATGGATTTCTAGAATTCGATTTCTATCTGTTTCGTTAGGTAGGTCTACCCAAAATAGTGAGTCGAACCTACTTAATAGAGCAGGAGGTAATCCTTCTATGCTGTTAGCAGTTACTACTAAGTAGATAACTTTGTCCGAGGGGCGCTCTTCCATCCATGTAAGTAATTGACCGAATACGCGTTTGGTCACACCGCTATCAAAACTTCCAGATGACTCAACACCTGCCATACCTTTTTCGATTTCGTCTACCCACACAACAGCAGGAGACAGAGCCTCAATTTGATCCAATGCAGTACGCATTCTTTCTTCAGATTGTCCGACTAGCGAACCAAATACTTTAGAAAGATCGAAATGCATTAGCGGTAGACCCCATTCTCGAGCCACGCACTTAGCAGATAAAGATTTACCTGTGCCGGGAAGTCCTAGTAGGAATACTCCTTTTGGTGCATCAATACCGAACTCTCTGGCTTTAGGGTCCATTACAGACCTTTTCTCTTCTGAAAGCCATCGCTTAAGGTTGTCTAAGCCACCTACAGAATTCATGTCATCTGTAAAAGGTTCATAAGTAATAAGCCCGCCTTTTTCCAGAGTCTTAGCTTTTTCAGCCATGATGATATCTGGATCAAGTTTTGGACCGTCTTCATCTTTTCGAGTTTTAACTAGGGACAACGCAATGGCGCTTTCTACTTCGTCTTCGGTCATACCGCTAGCGTTTGATATTACAGAATCTCTTATTGCCTCAGATTCCCACTCAATCTCATACCCTTCTGCATTACCGTCAACAATGCGTTCTATTACTTCTCTGTTAGGGAGACTATAAGGAACGATTTGTATAAATCTTTTCAACTCTTCGGGAATTTCGAGTATAGGAGAAACTATTACTAGTGTTCGCTTATTCTCAGCGAGCCTCCAGTTGTAGTACCCATCGATAAGAGGTTGGATAAAGTTGATATCAGGTTCCCTAAGGAATGCGTGATAGTTCTGAGCTATAGCAATAGCTCCATTTGGTTGTCTGTTAATATCCTCAAATATGCTTAGAGGATCACTAGGAGAACCGGGATTTTGGAAGTTCCACCCTGATGTATACCTCCATGTAAATACTGATGTTCCATTCTCACCTATCTCAGCAGATAGTTTTTCAATGGATGACACAGCCCTTTCTGGTTCGGATGCAGTCACATACAGTAACGGATATCCCGCTCTTACATATGAGGAAAATTCTTCTTTAAAGCCCATTTGTTTACTCCGGTGAAGGAACTAACTCCACTTCTTTATACTCTAAGTATAGCAGCCCGCTATGACGTTTGTCAAGTATTTTATATTATCTTGTAAATTAACCTTTATAAATGCTCTCTGATGTTTTCGACGCGTTGTTTAGTCTAGCCATAGTTGTTTTGGTAGGACTAGTGTGGCATCCGTGGAACTCACTCAGGCATCTCATGCACCTGTGAAATTTCTCCGAATCATCTTGGTCTTCGAAGTGGATCACTCCTAATGAACCACATATCGGACAACAGTCGTAATTCTCTGGAGTTGGGGGATTTTCCCAAACCTGATGTAGGTGTATGAAAAATGGAGCCTCTCCACCTTCATTTGTCATTTTTATCAGCCCTTATTGTGAATTTATCGCATGTATATTCTATTCAGAAAAGGTATATGAGTATACTATTCAATAGTGTTTGCGACATATTTATCGCGAATATCTTATGTATTTATATATATTCTTTTTTCTTTCTTCTTATAAAAATTTTACCATATCTATGGTGACCTTTGTCAATACCCTTGACTTATGTATCTTCTTACAACTAACATATTAGAAGTAATTTTAATATATCGATTGAGAGGGTATAGTTCCGATGACATCGGTGACCACTAAAAGTCGTATCCAAGAGTATTTATCTAGTCATTCGGATTCACCTACACTTAATGCTTCTGAGATAGGTCGTAAAGTAGGAACTAGCAGACAACGAGTTTGTCAGATTTTGGAAGATCTTGGAGAAGATCGCCATAAACGAAGTGTGAAAGCGTTGCAGCATGTCTGCCCAGTTTGCGATAAGAAGATTAGTAGAAACGCTAAACATTGCAAAGAACATAGTATTGTTAGGCAAGATCGCCAAGAAGGCTTTAACTATATGTGTAGGTCTTGTCACCAATACAAACCTCTCGAACTTTTCGCTAAAAGTGCCAGACATTTTTCAGGATATGAGACTAGGTGTTTAGATTGTAAAGCTGAGTGGCAGAGACGTTATAACCGAACTCGTAAAGGAAAAGAGAGTCATTTAAAAGCTAATCGTAAATCTGCACAGAAACATCCAGAACGTATACGTGCTTACTATCAAGTTTATAAAGCTGTCCGTAGAGGGGATTTAATTAAACCTTCTGTTTGTGAAGAGCGCAATTGTAGCAACACGACAGTACGTGCAACACATGTTGATTACCATAGACCTTTAGCTGTGCGGTGGTTATGTGCTTTACATGCAAAACGTAATACTTCTGTTCGTTCCGGTCATATTCCTAATCAATTAGAAGAACAATTTCGTGATTATGTTTTTACTCAGATAGATCATACTAACAGTGCTACAAGATGGATTAATGCGTTAAAAAATCACTTTAACGGAGCAGAGATTAGTTATTCTTTACTATTAGATGCGATTAATTCTTCTTATCCTATACCCGGATTAGGAAGACAATTCAGAATAAAGGCGAGGCATTTTTTAGATAATGTAATCAAGTCTTTGGATTAGTTTATGCCGTCTATAAGAATGAGCGACGTATTAAATAATCCAGATGTTCATATCGCTGAAGTACAGTCTGAATCTCAGTGGAAAGTTTTTATTAGCAAGATACAAGAAGGGTTAAGCGTAGTAGTACATGATGATTACTACTGGCATAGATATAAAGGAATTAAGAATCCTCTTAGATCTTGTTTTATATATGAGCGGGTAAGGCGTAAGTTTGAGCCTTGGGAAGGTTCGCAACTTTATGCTTTTCATCATAAGTCTGGGGATTTATGGATTACTTTGAGGTTGCCCGATCATTTTTGTTTAGATTGTGACAAAAAGATAAGACCTAATTGGGAGCGGTGTAGGAGTTGTAGAAATAGAAGATGGTATAGGTTGCAGCCTTTTTATCCAGAACGAACAGAGGTTAATTATTCTGCTACCGACCAGACCTTAGAGTTTGCATATAGGTTGTTACGTAATTTGAGGTCGAATGAGAAATTAGTTGTGGAGCATGCGGATTGCAGTACACCGAGAAGATGTTTACATATGAGATTTCATTTAATGAAACGTATAGGTTCTGCTCTTCCCTACTCTTTAAAAATTGTAAATAATGTTAGCTATATAGTGGAGAAGAATGAGTAAGCGGGGTTTTTATTCCACAATAGGGGTGTTTGCTTTATTAGGTGCGACTGCTGCAGTTGGTATCTCTATTGTGATGTCTAGAAGAAATCAAGCGAAGAGAGATCGTTTGGTTTATAAGAAGAAGGATTTAAGAAGACGCTGGTTTCATTATTTATATGGTTATTACGGGAAAAAATATTAAATGGTTCAATTAATAAGCGGCGATTCTGGTTGTGTAGTTTGTGGTATACCTTCCGATGATTTAACTCCTTGCGAGTCTTGCGAATCTCCGGTTTGTGATGACTGTTCAGAGGAGAGATGGCCCGATATTTTTTGTTCTGTTGAGTGTATGAGTTAACTCAAACTCCCTTAGAAATCTGTTTTACATCAAACATATTTCGGGTATACTCTCCGTTAAAGGTTAGGGGCTAAAGTGGGGATTATTTATCTCTATTTATAGAAAAGGTAAAGGGTTATGGTAAATAAACAATCGGATTGGGAAGACGTTTATGACAGACGGGTTTCCAATATGGTACGGGAATGCATGGTTATTTTAGAGGGGTTGGTTCCTGATGATAAACAAAGGTCACCCCTTAGACAATTAATGAGAAGAACTATATATAACGCTACTGATGGCTTAAAGAGCGATTTAGTAAATATGGGATTACAGCGTAAGCAAGAAGATTTTAAATTCCCAACATAATATTGTAATATATGACAATTAAGTTAGGAGGTAGCCATGCCGGGATTTAATAGACCGGACTTCCCTGAAGTTCCTGACAGTAAAATAAATATTGGAGACTACCGAGACGGCGCACCTCTTCGCGTTACTGATTTGTATGAGACAGGTTCTTTGAGCCAGACTCCAGAATTACGTGATCAAGTGCTGACTGTCGCAGATCCAGTAGTTACTATGGAACAGAAAATAGCGGAAGCTATTGGTGATTTTTTAAATAGAGATAAATAAATGCCCGCACAGTCGGAACAGCAACGACGGGCTGCGGGTGCTGCGTTAGCGGCAAAACGAGGAGGTTCTTCTAAGGGACTTAGGAGTGCCTCATTATCTATGTATGAGAGTATGACAGAAGATGAGTTGGAGGATTTTGCTAGTAAGGAGGCCGATCCTCAGATAATTAATATATTAAAGGCAATAGATCGTTACGTTGCACAAGGTAAAGGTTAGGAATGGTTTTACAAAAGGCGAGGAAGATAAGAAAAATGGATGAGATTAGAAAAAGCAGACAGGAGAATATAGATTACATCTTAGAGAATCGACAAGAGCTTGTTGAGAACTTCACTAACAAGTGGCTGTCGGTGAATAATGGAATGGTTGAGTTAGCTGATGATGAACTCTTCACTCTTTATAAGCTTGTATCAGGCAGACAAGAGGGAGATGAGTCTAGGGTTTTCTACCTTTCTAATTTATTTGATCCTGCACTTATATTGATTAGACCCACTGAGGTGGAGTATGACTCTTCAAAAACATAAAGTAGATAACATGACTGAAAGTGACGCCCACATGGTTATGTCGTGGCTCACTGATGCTATTGAAAGTTTAGAAGAGGAACAAGAAGATATACAAAAAGCTGACGTTTCAGTTCCAGCAAATGAAGAATCTGCTGCTGTAGCTCAAAGTACTATAGGTGATGTTGCAAATGGTGGATTAACTCCTCCTGCTGCAGAAACTCCTAATTTAGGTACTACAGCTTCTTCGCAATCTCAACTTCCTATACAAGCCTCGGCTGATGGGCAGGATGCAGAGAAGTCTAAATCTAAGACAAATCTTCCTCCTGAGATGGGACAACGTGATTCAGGGGACACGGTTGCTATGCCATTTTTGAGAAGAAAAGATATAAAAGACCCCAAATCTGATGATTTTAAGAAGGCTGATTCTGAAATTGCACGACTAAATGCTTGGTCTGTGGTAGATAAAGCGGCTGGTTTGCTATTAGAAGAGACTGTTTCAGATAGTTTTATACGTAAATCATTCAATATTTCTGAAGATTTACCCATTGAAGAGGTTTCTCAAGGCACTTTATTGCATAGATTGCTTTCTGATTCTAATAGACCGTCTTCGGATTGGTGGGAATCTTGTGTCGAATTTGCAAAAAGTATTGAAGGTGTGACAGAACCCGGAATTTTTGCTGCGGTTCTTTATTACCATCCCGAACAGTTTGAGATAGATGACTTCTTGGAAAAAGAAGCCAGTGCCGCTACTTCTGAAGGTGGGGCTAACATTACTATTCTTGGCTATGACACTAAGAATTTTGATATATGTCCCGGTGCGGTTACCGCATTTGAGTCTATATTGGAATGTTCTTGCACAGAAGCAGAACCTCAAATCATTAAAGCTGCTAAAGAGACGGATCGTTTCTTAGGGTTAGAAAAGAAATATATAGATAAAGGAAAAGCGGATAGTAATGAGATAGAAGAGATGGTTCGATCTATTGCTACTACTCATTATTTAGTAGGTCAGCTTTCTAATCAGTTAGAGCGGGACTTTACTGACGAGTTCACTTTTACCTCCATGCATATAGGTACAGTACTTCCAATTCTTGAGAAAGGAATGGAGTTAGATACTTTAGAGAAAGACGGTAGTCTTCCTTTTGGGGCAACCAAAGTATCACCTAATCAGATTCTTACTTATGGAGATGGTCCTGCGGGAACAGGAGAATCTACTTCTACTATTGGTAAATCTCACCACGAGAAATCAGAAGATGGTGAGGAAGAGGTAGATGAGATTATCTATACTGAGAACGATGCTGCTGAAGATGAAGATATGGAGAAAGCAGATATTCCTCCTGCCCCAGTTCCAACAGGGACACCTACTGATGATCTAACTTCCGACCAAAAGAAACAACAAAAATTAACAGATGATGCACACGCAGCAGAAGATGCTCGTTTAAAAGCTAATGCTGAAGCTAGAGATGCAGCTTTAACTCAAGGTTCTGGTACATCTGATACAGATGCTACCGCTGCTGCTGCTTTACTTTTATCTACTATAGAGTCTGAGTTAGAGAAAGCTATTGATGATGGGAAAGGGGCTAAAGAAACTTTAGCTAAAGTTATTAATTACTCTGAGAAGCTTATAAGTATGCTTGGAGATAATGATGACTTAGATCATTGGATCAATGACAAGATATCCCGTGTAGGTACTTATATAAGTGATGTAGCACATCATTTAGAAGATAAAGAAAGTTTAGAGATTGTTGAAAATAGAAAAGATTTAGAATCTCCGTCCGAGACGGGTCCTATGGACCGTGCGGAATCTCGACCTAATGTAATTATGAGAGAAGAGATTGTAGATGAAGATTCAACTGAATATTCTAGAATGCATGACACGAGTGGTGCGGGTCCCGCTGGGGACTCTGGTGAACCTGATAATGTTTCTGGGGACGGCATGGAAGGTTTGGGTATGTCTGCTGATGATCACGATCATCATCATGAAGATATTGGAAAAACTTGAGCACATTAATTAAGGACTGCAGTCTGTAGTATGTTAGAGATCGAACCAACAGAATTACTAGATGAGGTTGATATCCTCATAAAGAATGCATCAGATAGTTCTGAGAATATTATAAGTATGTATCGGGACGGCGATGTCACTATCGAGCTTGCAGATATTAACGGTATATTTTTTGTTCGTCGAAGCGGAGCAAATTTATATACTGGAGATGATCCAGCAAAAGCTGCACATGTTTATTACAAAAGTATTGTTGATACTTATGAAGATAAACGTAAAGGTGTAGACCCAAGTTTTTCTACCTTAAGACAGATACTTACTTCTCGAAACGATCATGTTAAAGATGCTTTAGGTCAGTTAGGTCATAGTCTTCTTTCTAGAAGTTTAGAGGATTTTGAGTTTTATCGAGAACAGGATGTCTATTCTTTATTAGTAAAGAGGATGGATGAGATTGAGTCTGAGGACTTTTTAAAATCTCTTGAGGATGATGGGTATACAGTAAAGGATATGGGCGCTGCTACAGCAATACCGGGTCCTACTGATATAGCTGATCCATACCAGTCTGTTGCTGAGATAAATCAAGTAAGACGGGCTGGCACTGTTCAAAGCCCTAAAGGTATTAGATCTACAAGACCCGGACATAAGGTTAGTGAGTCTCAGTTAGCTGCTTTAGAAGAAGCTGGAATTTCTTGGGAAGAATATTTGAGAGAGCATCCTAATATGCTTCTTCCTGAAGAAACTGAAGATGATCGAATGAAAGAACGCGAACCCGGCGATGAGCCTTATTTACATAAATTTGAGAACACTATCGCTATGACCCCTGATGCTGAGACTCCGAATTTAGGTGAGATGCAGCATGAGAGGCGGG